>JALHOR010000016.1 GCA_022842885.1 Anaerolineae bacterium | reverse complement strand
CATCGCAGTTCCCGCCGCAAAGTGCGCTTGGTCAGCAGGCGTATGAGTTTATTCGGGCGAATAGTTTTTAGTTTCGCTCATATCCTGATTGGGTGAAAAGTGCGTATTTGTAGTGACACGGCATGCCGTGTCACTACAAATACGCACCTGTTTTGAACATGAGCCTTTAATTTAACTTTTTGGCGCTTTGGCGGTTTTTCTACATCCCTTATATAGAAAAGATTGCCTGTTGTTATTCTGCCGATAGCATAAATCCAGTTAAATGCGCCCGATAGTAGCCATCTGGGAAGACGGACAGTGCTACATTATTTGTCCAATCGTAAATGCCCACCACTAAAAAATATTCACCGGGCGGCACATCGCAAGGAATCATCAATTCACGTACATCCACAAACAATTGCCCCGGTTGCCACAAACGCATTTGGCTGTTCGCAGGTGCGCCATCCGTGCGATTCATGCCAGTTCCCCACAGGTTATTGAGCGTAAACGTCATGCTGTAATCCATTGGCACGGGCGCGGTGATTTGCCACCAACTTTCCAAAATAACGCTATCACAGGGTTTAAGTTGTGCTGGACGTTTTAACTGCCAGCCCATGAGCCAAACAGCATCACCAAAGCGTGCTAATGGTTGGAGTTGCCCCGGTGTATGCCGATACACCCAAATTTGCCAGTCCCCAAAACGCGCTTTTTCCAGCGCCATGTAATGAATACCTAGTTGGTCAGGTACAGGAATGTCTGGTTTGGTATGAATAAAAAATAGCTGTGTCGCTGTCGGCAACTCATTTGTGGCTTGCCTGAGTGTTAAAATATTCACATCAGGCAGCAGAACCGTGAGAGCTTGGGACAGCGATTCGGTTTCATCGGCATCGGTGATGATGACATCGCCTAGTTGATAACGGGCAGCAACAAACGAGGCAACGTCGCTGAAGTTCGTTTGGGCATCAGCCCGTACAGCACACAACAATAGACCCAACATCAGCACAATACGCAGCGGCATAATGGTTCCAGACAGCAGATGAACGATATGATTGTACCGGAAGAGACGTTACGCTGCGCGAGTTCGTTCCGCAACAATGCGCGATTGTTCATTAATCCGTCAGAATTGTATGGTACAGTTGCCAAAATTGAGTGACAGCATGATAGAGGGCGCAATGAACAAAGTAAAAGGCATCGTCATTTTAGGATTGGTGCTGATGATAGCCACGATTCTGGTATCAGTCGCAGCACAAGAGGAAGATGCGAAAGATTTGTTTGAAGGCACAGTTGCCGCACCAGAATTCCCGGCAGATTTAGATTGGTTGAATGTGGATGCCCCGCTGACGATGGATGGGCTAAAGGGCAAAATTGTCCTGTTTGATTTCTGGACGTATGGCTGCATCAATTGCATTCATATGATTCCCATTTTGGAACAATTGGAAGAAAAATATGCCAACGAGTTAGTCGTCATTGGCGTACATTCGGCTAAGTTTGAGAATGAAGGTGAAACCGAGAATATCCGGCAGATTGTGCAGCGATATGACTTGCAGCATCCTGTGATTAACGATAGTGATTTTCGTGTGTGGGGAACGTATGGTATTCGCGCATGGCCCTCATTTGCGATTGTAGACCCGCGTGGATTTGTGGTTGCTATCCAATCTGGCGAAGTTCCCTTTGATGCCTTTGACCGTTACCTCAGTGGCATGATTGAGTATTATGATACCCAATATCCTGAAACAATTGACCGCACGCCACTGGCATTAGCGTTAGAAGGTGCAGGCAATCCCGGCACGCCCTTGTTATTCCCCGGTAGCCTACTGGCAGATGCTGAGAATAACCGGCTGTTTATTACGGATACCAACCATCACCGGATTGTCATTGCCGATTTGACCACTTACGAAGTCCTAGAGGTGATTGGGGCTGGTAAACGCGGCTTTGATGATGGCGATTACGCCACTGCTACTTTTAATAAGCCGCAAGGACTGGAACTCTACGACAACATATTATATGTGGCTGATGTCAATAACCATGTTATTCGGATAGTGGATTTAGCCGAAAAAACGGTCAACACAATTGCCGGCACTGGCACCATGGGAACGCGCATTTTCCCGCCCGGCACAACAGGCAACGCCCGCGATATTGACCTGCGGAGTCCTTGGGCAGTGGCAAAAGGCGGCGAAAATCTGCTGTATATTGCCATGGCAGGCACGCATCAAATCTGGCGGTTGCATCTGGAAACAGGCGATATTTCGGTGGCGGTGGGCAATGGGCGCGAAGCCCAATTTAATGATACATTGGCGCAGAGCGAATTGGCACAACCCAGCGGTTTATATTATGTAGAGGGTTTGCTGTATTTTGCCGATTCTGAATCCAGCACAATTCGGGTTGCTGATTTCATCAAAAATCAGGTGCGGGTCGTCAGTGGCACAACGAATAACGATTTGTTCGATTTTGGCGACATAGATGGGGCATTAGGCGTAAATCGTTTGCAACATGCATTAGGTGTTGTCGCCGATGAGCAGGGCACCATTTATATTGCGGATACCTACAACAGCAAAATCAAAATCGTTGACCCGGCAACCCAAGAAACCAAAACGTTGTTCGGTTTAGGGGGCGAAGGCGGTTTCCGTGATGGCGATGCAGCGACGGCACAATTCGATGAACCCGGCGGGCTGGATTATGCCAACGGCAAATTATATGTTGCTGATACGAATAATCATGCGCTGCGGGTGATTGACTTAGAACAAGGCATTGTCAGTACGATTGTATTTCCTAATCCACAAGCACTCAAAATCGAAACCAATGCGGTCACGATTGTGGGGGGTAATGCGGCATTGGGCGAAGTGCTAACGCTGGATGCTCAGACAGTGGCAATTGGTGCGGGTGAAATTGCTTTGACGATTAGCTTGCCAGAAGATTACAAACTCAATACTCTGACCGATTCATATGTCAAAATCAACAGCCTTGATGCCCCGTTTGAATTTGCTCAGGAGACATTCAAACTCACGGATTTATCCACCCAAATTCCTGTATCGTTTGGTGTAGTCGAAGGTACATTATCGTTTACTGTAACATTGTTCTACTGCGAAGCAAAAGATGAAAAATTCTGTCTGATAGACGAATTTACAGTCAATCTGCCGGTGATAGTTGCAGAAGACAGCGACAATACCATCCTCAGCGTTGAACGCAATGTTGTGCCACCGCAGCTTGGTGGGTAATCACACAATACATTGCAGGCGACCTTCACGGAGGTCGCCTATATTTTCTATGTCACATTATTCCCAATTGAATTGCGGCTTTTTGAAAGGAATCAACGCCATTATCACGGCTTGAACATAATAATCGGTGCGCGTTAGGGCATCATCCGTCAATAAACCAATTGAACCATTTGCTTGCTTAGAATTGCTACGCCCAAAGACAACATCATCAGCATCACCCAATTCCAAGCCTTGCCGTACCAAAACAGCGACTTCCTGCGGCAGATAAAAGACCCCGGTTTGTGCTTTGCCAATTTGTCCGGCAGCTTGCACCACGACCCACGCAAAAACTTGTAGTGCGCCCTGTTGGTCTTCTACACCGCCTTCTATCCCAATCGTAAAATTAGCCTGTGGATATTGGACAGCGGCATTATGCGCCCGACTTGCTGCGCCTTGGTAGGTTTCGATGCTCGTCATCGGTTGGTGGCTAACATCGGACGATATGGCTGCGCCTTCAATCAGAAATTGCACGTCAGGAAACATACGCCCGAAACCTAAGCGTGCCGCTTCAATTTTGACAGGGTTAGTGGAGGCAACGATGACAGATTGTTGAAGCATTGATTTTCCCTTGATTTAGTACCATATTGCTACTTGCAAATTACGTCATACTCTGTTATATTAGAAACATGTGGTGATTATAACCATGTCCCCGAATTTATCTCATCACAAAAGTGACCCCCTGCTTTCTCAGGGGGATTTCTATTTTCAGGGGGTGATGGGCAACAACCGTAGGATAGCGCCGCCAAAATCGCCCACTGTGCCGAAATATAAGCCCCCTTCAGGTCCTACCACCAAATCAATCCGGCAGGTTGCGCCGCCCAAATCAATCCGATGCACAGCAACCACTTTATTGCGTGTCTCATTGAGTTCCACACGCTGCATATCGCCAAAGACCCAATCGCAAAAAAATAAATCGCCTTGCCATTCTGGGATAGCGGGGTGGTCATAGACGACGATGCCTGTTGGGGCAATCACGGGCGTAAAACTGAGCAGCGGTGGCGCATATAGATGTTGCAATCCACCAATAATACCTGTGCCGATGCATTCATAACCTTCGCGCCAGCCATAATTAAGCCCGGGCAAAATGAGATTAATTTCATCATCACAATCGGGACCCACTTCCGCGCCGAAAATATTGCCTGTGTACGGGTCAAACGTGAAATCAAATAAATTTCGCAGTCCATAGGCATACGCACTGTTATCATCGCCAAAAGGATTACCTGGCGCAGGTTGTAAGCCTACGGGCGTGACGATAAAGCGATGAATTTTTGCTTGTGGCACGCTCAAATCTTGCCCGTGCGCGGCGTTGCCATAATCGCCAAATGTGATGAATAAATAACCCTCATCATCAAAATGTACATTGCCGCCATTGTGCAGCAAAATTCCGGTTTCGATGGGTACGCTCATCAGCACTTGTGGCTCAACGCCTGTGTTACTTTCTAAGCGAAAACGCACCAGTTGATTGGCGGGCCAATCGCGGGTTGTGCCGAGGCGCGTATGTACGATATACATCAGTTGGTTATTCTCAAAATCGGGATCCAGCGCGATGCCTAACATGCCGCGTTCTTGCAGCGCATCCGTTGGAAAATTAATCACCGGTTCAGGCTGCAATGTGCCATCGGCATTCACAACGCGCACATTCCCCGTAGTTTTTTCGTTATAGAACAACCGACCATCGGGCGCGAACACCATGCCTACCGGAAAATTCGCGGGTAGATATTGTTCGACACGATACTGCACACCCGTCAGATTATCGGTCAACACAGTATCTTGCGCCGCCAGCGGCAAAAAACAAATCAATAAAACAGCCAGCATCAACAGAAAACGCACGCGCTCTCACCTCATGTTCAATGGGTTTATGCTTGGGGCAAATTATAGCGGAGATTATTGGCAAGTGAACCGAAAAACCCCCGGGAGGTGGGGGCTTTCGGTGTTTATCGGGGAAGCCTGTTTATCCATTGAGATGTGGGGGCAAACTCATTGGACATTTTTAGAATATCAAAAAAGTGTAAACAAATCATGACCATTAACCGACGCTTGCCCTACGCTCATGGGTGGGTTTAATCGTCGTCATCCTGCGGAGAACGTGGGCGGGCTTGCTGCGAATTGGCAGGGGATTTGGCTGCCGGGGGTGTGTTGGGTCGGTTGCCGGATTGCCCCACAGGTCCGCGGGTGGGTGGTACTGCGCCGGGGCGCTGCGGGGGCTGTTGCCCCGGTACTCCCGGTTTTGCCGCAGCAGGAACAGCCGGACGGGGCGGCGGCGGGGGACCGTCCACTTCTTGCAAGAACGTATATTCGCGGCTTTTTTCCGGGTCTTCTTTGATGGCATAAACCAATAATTTTTCTGGGGTGCCGGGCGACCATTGGCGCTTGAAAATATAATTTTCGCCATCATACGCCGTCAGTTCATAGCCGTTTTCGCCCATTTGTTTCATCATCTTAAAGAGGGGCAAATCTTTCCATGCCGCCACTTTTTCGCCATTGGCGCGATAATTCATGCCATAAGAGCGCACCAAATTGACGACAACATATTCCCAACGTTGTTGCATGGGGATTCCTTCCTGATAACGCCTGAACAACCTTATTGTAATCGAAATTCAAGTTGTGTGCTTCTCACGTTATTCACGCAGTTCATCGGTGTAATAACGCAGGGAACGATGATACGCCTCCAAGACATCCGGCGTATTAATCACGAGGTCTAATAATTCCACGAGGGCGGCTTGGCTTTTGCCGGTGCTATGTAATGCTAACGCCAAAAAGACGCGCAAAGACCGATGTTCTGGAAATTTTTGGCTGGCAGTTTGCAGGACATGAACGGCTTCTGGGTATTTGCCAACGTTGCGTAGCGAACTGCCCAATTGAACTGCTACACGCGGTAAAATCGCTTCTGGCAAGCCCAACGCAATAGCGCGTTCATAATGCGGAATTGCCTCAGCTTCATAGCCCGCAAAATCATAAGCGCCGCCCATCTCGAACTGTACCAGTGCATTTTCTGGGTATTGCGCGGTCAATTGCTGGAAAAACACAATGGCTTGCGGCGCTGTCTCATCGGTTTCCAGCGCCCGCCCAATATGAATCTGCATTTCAATCACAGATTCGGTGGGTAAGCCTTCGGGCTGTATAAAAAAGCCTGCAGCATCTTTGGGCAAGGTGCTAGTTTGAATCACCGCTGTTATGTCCATTGCGCCATAAATATGCGGGAAAAGTTCGTTAGGAACGGTTTCCGGCGGGTTTTTGGGGTCAGGATGAGCCGGTGCTTCCCATTTGACTTCTGCCGATAATTTTTCAGTTTCTACCCACAAGACAATGCAATCTGGCATTTCCCGATAATATTTATTGGCAACTTTGACCACTTGCGCCGCTGTCGAACAATGAATGAAGCCTTCGGTTGAAAGCGATGGCGTGGTGTGCTGCCCAGCAGACTGGGATTGCTCCCAGCCCGCAGCAGACGTTAAATGATAAATAATGCTCATGGGAGCATCTCGACCCAGTAGGTATCGCCACGCCCTTCGGCTGTCCAACCTGTAATGGTGGCGGATTGTACGCGATACCACGCATAACCATCAGCACAAACAGGACCTTCTAAAACGGTGAACGGTTCGCCAGCGTTAATTTGCCCCAATCGCGCTCCGGCTGTCGTTGGCTGTTCGCGCACGTTATTTGCCCCGGCATCTGCCAACACTTGTGCCTGTCCCCCCACCACCAACCGCGAAATGGGCGCACCATCACAAATAATTGGTGCAGGTGTAGCGAAAACTGCGCCTTCTTTCACGCGCCAGCGCAGCACGCCCCAACTGATGCTCGCGCGTAAATCATCCGCAAAACCTTCACTACCGGGTATGGGTGTCGTCGTACCGGCTCGCCATAATTCAATCATGCTCGTGCCAAGTGCCAGCGTCGTGCCATCCGGTGAAATGGCAATGCGCGTGCGCGGATAATTATCAAATGTAGGCTTGCCTTCCAAATCATTAAGCTGCCAATTGGTATGATAATTTTCATCGGTTTGGACGATGAGCGATAAGCCATCGGGCGCACTGACACTGTAAAGCTCCGGCAAGCCAAACATCGGCAATTTTTCACCTGTGAGAGGGTTCACCAACATCCAACCCGCTTGCGCCATCAGCACCCCTAAATACTCTGTGCCGTTGGATGTAACCAAAATACGGTCTGTGATGAAATCGCCTAATTCGCCGCTGCGATTCAATTCTTGCGAATCAACAAACACGCCATCATTGTTATAAATGTAAAGCGATTCAACATTTTCAAAGGTCACATCATCTAGCGTAAATGCAAAAAACAAAATGCCCATGCTGCTCCACAAGGGTTCCGGCGCCGATGGAATCCCAAGTGCTTCGGGCAACTCGGTTAAGGGAATTTGCACAATCGTATCTGTCGTCAGCCGATACAGCATCATATTGTAGACCAGCCCCGGACGTTGTTCCGTCCATACGAGTGCCGTGCCATCCGGCGACCATGCCGGATAAGACCGAATGGTGACATTATCCGGCACATCCCCCGCCAGAAAGACGGCGTTGGACGGCTGTTCGGCAATTTTGCGAAGCAGATTGTTCTGCATATCGCACATCCATAAATCAATCGGCAGCGGTCCCCCGCCAACGCTTCCTTGGATTTGTATCGCTTCGGTGACGACTTTGGGTTGTGTGCCGACCACAAAGCGCGTGCCATCCGGCGATACCAACAAACCCGATGTTAAAGGTTCGGTGGGTTGGCATTCTGTGTAGGGTTGCACCGCATCGCCGACTTGCTTCAAAATGGTGCCATTCGCTACCGCCAGCAGCGGCAGATTATCCTGTGCCGCCGTAGGCAGCCATATCATCAACATCAACCATAAAACCGATGCATATCGGCACATTTTCATGAAAATCCCTCCCGTGTGATAACACAGTCTATTTAACCGCAGACTTGCCGGAAACGCAAAAACTTATTTTGGGCATTTCTCGCCAAATTCAAACGACTCTTAATGAACAAGGGTGTTGATTTTCTGCTACACTATGCGGTGTTAATGAAAACAAATGTTCGTAAAAAGGATAATCTCATGACATTTGCTCATCATTTTAAAGGCTATCCAGCCGAAGCGATTCAATTTTTACGCGATTTAAGCGCCAATAATAACAAAGACTGGTTTGAGGCGAACAAAGCAACCTTCATAGAATCGGTGCAGAAACCCGCGCTGGCACTGGTTGTTGCCTTGGGCGAAGGCTTGCAAGCAAAATTTCCCGCTATTCAGTTTGATACGCGCATCAATGGCGGTGGATCACTCATGCGGATGTACCGCGACACGCGCTTCAGCACCGATAAAAGCCCCTACAAAACCAATGTCGCCATGATGTTTAACGCTGGAACAGGCAAAAAGATGGAATCACCCGGCTTTGGGCTGCAATTGACGCCGGATAATTTTGAAATCGTCACGGGTATCTTCACATTTCCGCGCCCCATGTTAGAAGTCTTCCGGCAAGCTGTGTTGGATGAAAAACGCGGCGAAGCGTTGGATTTTGCCGTAAAAGCGGTTAAAAATTCGGGCGATTATACGATTGAAGGCGCTCATTATAAGCGCGTGCCATCTGGTCATGATGCTACCCATCCCCGCGCTGAATGGCTCAAATATACCGGATTATGGGCGCAACCGCCCGCCATTGCGTTGGACGTTGCCCAAACACCAGAATTGGTCAACGTGTGTTTGGAGCATTTCCAGAATATGTCGCCGCTGTGGGTGTGGTTATCGCATTTGGAATAACCCCTAACTTTTGGTGGTTAATCCTGCTTCATTTCGTTATATGATGTAAGAATAAGAATGATGAAGGGGGATAACTCATGGAACAACTCGGTAATACCTTGGGCGCACCATCTGAAGGAGACTTGGCAGCACAAGTTGCATTTGCGTTCCAATTCACTTTAATTTTATTTTTTGTGATTTCACCGATTATGGGCTATTTCATCGCGCAAGGGGTGAAAACACGCGCCAACTTTTTTATCGGTTGGGGCATTGGCGTATTGATTGTGCTGCTAGGCAGCTTCGGGCTGAACTTTGTGTTACGGCAAGCTATCCCCGTAACTATCCTGCCCGATATTGCTATTGGACTTTTGAGCAGTATCGCCTCCGTAGCATCCGGCATTCTGCTGGCAAAATATATCGTGTGGGTCATGGGCGACCCCGGTAAAGCGGTATGGGTGATAGAGCATGAAACTCTGAAAGAAGACGAGTTGCTGCCGTTTGAACGCCGTCGGCGTGCGGAAGAAGAACGGCGCAAAAAAGCTCGCAAGCTATGACAACGAATTAATCTACTGAAAGGCTTTCCCACTCGCTGGATAATTCGCACAGCCAATTTAAAGCTAAATAACGTTCTGCGGCAATATGGCTGACCAGCAAATATTCAGCATGTGTCATGCGCGAATATGCCTTGCCAAAAACTGGGAAATCACCTTCTATCGGTGCCGGCACTTGCTGCCGCAAATAAGCAGTTTGGAGAGTATCCCGAATAATATCCGAAAAAGTTGTGCCAGCGGGCGGTTGAACCCCTAAGCGTTGAAGTTCCGCTGCACGACTGCGCCAATTCCACAACTCGGCAGTATCGCGCATGGTACTCAATTCATCTACTGAGCGCAGCCCAGCTTGCCAGATAAAATCAATCGTCGGGGTAAAAATATCCAAGGGTTGTAAGACCGACGCCATCTCAAACAGCGTATCATACGCCGGAATAGTCTCGATAAAACGTAATGCCCATAACATCACCCCCAAGGACTCGGCGCGGCGCACAGCATACATCAAGGTACGCTCTGACCATGATGCCAATGGTTTTTCGATGAGCAACCGTTCTGCGCGGGACAGATGTTGTTCCAAGTGTTCTGCCAAAATCCAACGCAGCAACGTTTTATGCGCCACATGCTGACGGGCGATAAGTTGCTGTTTATCAGTGAGGGACGAGTGCCGCTGTAAACGTTGAACAGCCGCTTCAATCACGCTGCGTTTGAGCAGTGCGCCCAAACACAGCGCCCGGTATGCGACCATGCGTGCATCCCGATTTATCTGAGTCATGAAAAACTATCGGCTCCATAAACTGCCTTCCCCAACGCATTAACTGTGCCATGAGATGGGCAGATTTTGAAGGCTATCTTATGCCGCAAACACTTGAATCTCACTCCGCGCTCGGAAAAAGATGCAAGACCAGAGCATCACCGCCAACATCCCGCTAATCACTGCTAACGATTCGGCAAGGGTGCGTAAACCACTGCTATCGTTTAGGACGCCAATGCTATAGCCCGCCAAACACAACCCGCAGCCAATCACCAATATGCCGGCTGGTTTCAGCAAGCCATAGAGTGTCTCGCGCAAGTGCAGCACTCGTTCACCCAATAACATAAATCCCATAGCGACCAATAACAGCCCAATAAGGGCGACGGTATTCAGCGCCAGTTCTATCATCGAATGGACTTCGGTTAGGCTGCGCGTATATGTTTCGGTGATAATGGGCTGATGATAAATGACCCATCCCAAAAAACGCGCCCCGCACATGGCGACAATGCCTGTATGGATGATGCGTTCATAACCGACCATATTGGCACCATGCGGACGTTGTGCCAGCATGGTTTTGAACCCATACGCCACATACAGCAGTGGCAAAAATAAAGTCAGATTAAAGACCGATTCGCCGGATAACTGGATATTTAGCGGGATGCTTGCCAGATATGCCAAGGGATAGACCATGCCAATCACAGCGGCAATCAAATAATTGCGCGGCGCATGATGCGTCTGGGCAAAGCCATCCGCTACATCGCCGGAACTCCCCAATGCTGCCATCGCTTGCTGGTGTGCTTCTACTGGCGAACAGCCCGCCGCGATAGCATCCGCAACTGAATCGTCATAATGGGCAGTGATTTCTTCCCGAATCAGTTCCGCCACATCATCCGGTAGTTGGCGCGTTACCTGCTGTAACCAACGACTGAGGTCATCGGAATTCATTTTGTCGTTGCTCCGTCTAATACCGAATTGACAGCATTGGCAAAGCGTTCCCATTCAGCGCGTTCCGTTGCCAGTGCCGCTTTGCCTTTGGCGAGCAGCCGATAGTAGCGCCGTTCACGCCCATTCTCCATCTCTTTATACGATTCAATCATGCCTTGTTGTTCCAGTGCGTGCAGCGTGGGATACAAGGTTCCCTCTTTAAAATCCAGCACACCTGCTGATTGCTCTTTGATTTGCATGGCAATCCGGTAGCCGTGCCGTGCGCCCCCGGCGAGGGTATGTAAGATCAGGAGAGGCAAACTGCCTTTCATATTCATTGCGGGTTACTCCAATGCATATTATTTCTATGTATGATAGGCGCTAAGATAGTGGCGTGTCAAGCGATAATGAAAGTTTTTATATAATTTCAGGGCGCAACTGACCGTAGTCAACACAAAGAAGGACTGCTATAATTTTTGCCCACACGGAGAGGTCGCATAGTGGCCGAGTGCGCTCGCTTGGAAAGCGAGTAGAGGTGCAAGCCTCTCGAGGGTTCGAATCCCTCTCTCTCCGCTGGTAGTTTTTTGGGAGCAAGCCCTATGACACCTAATCGTTATCCCGGCATCAATCCACATCTCAATAGTGCATTGCAACAGAATCATTGGAAATCATTTCATACAGCACATTTAGCTCATCTTGCCGAGTCAATTGAGATTTTGTTACCTCCAAATTATTACACTATTTTGGAGGATTCGTTACAAATGAGTTTAGAAAGTGATGCTGGGAAATATGCGGTTGCCGATATTATGATTCGGCAGCACGAACCGACCGTTGCGCCAGGTACTGCTATCACCGAAATGATACCCACTGCACCCACATTGACCTTAGATGTATTTGATGACGATGCTTTTGTACCGTCCATCATGATTTATCAAAATAATCGTCCTATAACCCGCATTGAATTATTGTCGCCTGCGAATAAGTGGTTAGGCACACATCATGACCCTTACATGAAGAAGCGAAAAGCAACCTTAGTGAATAAAGTGCGTTTAGTCGAAATAGATTATCTGCACGAAAGCCCACCGCTTTCATTACGTCTACCTGCTTATTGTGATGGCGAATCGGGTGCTTATCCTTATATGATTATTGTGAGTGACCCCACAAAAACAATCGATGGGATGGATGTTTATGGTTTTGGTGTTTTAGATACCATACCCATTATTCCTATCCCATTAGAAGATACGGATAAGGTGATTGTGGATTTTGGGGCTGTGTATCAACGTACTTTTAATAGCAGTCGTTTTTTCTCCGATATTTTGACGGATTACAGACAACCCCCTATCAAATTGTCGCGGTATACGCCCGATGACCGAGCGCAGATTTTGCAGCACATGGCAAAAATTGCTGAAAAACCTGCTTAAGCTCTATAATTTTACAGGTTGCCCGGTTTGTGCCGATTCATAGGCTGCCATAACAATTTCGACAGCTTTATACCCATCTTGCCCTGTGATGGCAGGTGGACGTTTCTCCCGAATGGCACTGATAAAATCGCGCAGTAAGCCATAATTGGCATCTGACCCCCAATACCCCCACTGCGGGCGCTGCGTTTTATGGCTGTAGATGGTCACAATTTGCTTATAAGCATCCATGGTGATAAGACCATTCTCGCTGACAAGTTCCATTTTTAAGCCGCCCCAAGTGGGATAATAAGCGGGTTTACTCCAGCTACAATCAATGCTGGCGAAAGTGCCATTTTCAAACGTCAGCATGACCAAACCGCCCGTTTCAACTTCGACTTGTCCAGCGTGCAGAATCGTGTTGGTTTCGGCAAAGACTTCGGTCACTTCACAGCCCAAGAACCAGCGCAGCAAATCTGCCAGATGCACCACATGGTCAACCACCGCACCACCGCCAGCTAAGTGCTTATCGGTGAACCAATTACGATTCAAAAATGCCAAATTCTCTTGCTGGTGAAAAATAGGCAATGCACCTTGATTGGTGCTATTGCACCCCCAGATAGCCCCGGCTTTGCCCGAAGCCAGCAATTTTTTCACTTCTATCGCGGGCGAACTAAAGCGCATCGGGAACGCCGTCATCAGCGGCACATGGGCTTGCTGGCAAATCTCGACGATTTTTTGGGCATCTTCGCGGGTGGTGGCTAACGGTTTTTCGCACAAAATCGCCACACCTGCTGCTGCTGCCATCTCGACCAAGGGCAAATGCCGCGCATTCTCCGATGTGATAATCACCCCATCCGGTTTTTCGCGCAGCAGTGCCGTATAATCCTCAAACAAGCGCACCTTAAATAGATTGGCAAAATGCTCGCCGCGCTGCTGGTTATCATCAACAACGCCTATCAATTCAACATCGGGCATTGCCAAGAGTGCCGCTATATAACTTTCGGCATGGAGGTGAGCAAAACTCATGAGTCCTAAACGCATGTTAAATTCCTCCCGCGAGTGCGACTCGTTTGCCCGTTTGTGCGGATTCAATCGCGGCTAACGCAATTTGCAGCGATGCCAAGCCATCTTCAGGTAGCACCCGCGCTGGAACAGCATTATTTGTCAGCACCTCGTAAAAATGGCGTAGCTGCGTCGTATACGGGCTTTCGCTGAGGGGACTCATCGGCAAGCCAACTTCGGCGGCATCACCACTCCCTGTTTGGCGCAGATACACGCCTAATGGCACTGAACTATCCGCTGGATGTTCGATAAGACCAGCATCCCCGGCAATTTCAAAGCCAGTGCGGAACATGGGCGGCGGATAAGCCCAACCGCCTTCAATATTGGAGATTGCCCCATTTTTATGGCGCAACATGACCAGCGCATAATCACCGGGGGCATCTTTTTTCTGGAAGGCGACATTTTTGGCGAAAACACTCTCGACATCACCCGCGACCCACCGCGCATAATCAAAATCATGAATCATCAAATCGAGCATCATGCCGCCGGATTTTTCAAAATCCAAATACCAATTGTCGTGGGCAAGTTTGGGCTGATAGCTACAGCGCGTTAGGCGTACCACTGCCACTTTGCCAATATCGCCCCTATCTACGGCTGTTTTCGCTAGCGCATATTCTGGGAAAAAGCGCACCACATGCGCGACTAATAACTTGACTCTGGCAGTTTGGCAGGCTTTTAACATGGCTTGCGCTTGGTCTACATGGCGTGCTAAAGGCTTCTCGCAAATGATGTGCTTGCCCGCCGCCGCCGCTTTTAACACAAGGTCATGATGAGTATGCGTGGGCGTGCAAATATCCAGCACATCGCAATCCGCAATCAGTTTATCAAGCGAATCATACGCTTCAGCCCTTACTGTGTCGGCTAATTGGCGTGGTTTTGGGGGATGTAGCGCATGAATCCCAATAATTTTTGCTGGCGTTTGCATCCAACCTGCGGCGTGGGTGCTACCCATGAAGCCCGCCCCCACAATTCCGATTCGCAATGTCATAAGGTTTAATCCACAAACGCAATCGTCTCAATTTCCACCAAAGCCCCTAATGGCAGTTTGGCGACTTGCACCGTAGACCGCGCCGGTTGATTTTCCGGGAAATATTGAGCATAAATCTCGTTCATGGCGGCAAAATCATTCATATCCTGCAAAAAGACGGTGGTTTTGACCACCCGGTCTAAACTTGTTCCAGCCACATCAAGAATAGCTTCAATATTCTGTATTGCCCGCCGGGTTTGCTCTTGAACCCCCTCCATGAGTTTTTTGGTTTCCGGGTCTAAACCAACTTGCCCGGCGGTGAAGACAAGATTGCCTGCCACAATGGCTTGGGAATAAGGACCTACTGCGGCTGGCGCGTATTCGGTATGAACCACAGTGCGTTTGAGCATAAAAATTTCTCCTTTGTAAAAAATTCGTTGCAAAGATAAACTATTCTAACCGGAAGTGAGTGCTTCCGGCAACCTATCTTACAAGTATTGAGGGCAACACCCATGCGAAAATTATGGAGCTATCTCATTGGGGCAGGTTTGGGAATGGCGGCGGGCATGGCATTGGTAACATTATTTGCGCCCGTTTCCGGCGGAGAACTGCGGCAGAATTTGCGCCAGCATTATCAACAAGCCCTAGCCGCCGGGCGCAAAGCCGCTGCCGATAAACGGGCGGAGTTGGAAAAAGAATTGGCAGAATTGGCAACCCGCCGAGAAACGCCTGCTACCGATGCATCCTCTGCTGCTGCAAAATCTTAAGTCGTTGATGAATCCTCGCGCCATGCCGGTAGCAGCAAGCTAAAGGTTGTGCCGACGGTTTCGTGTCCATCGAACCACAGGCGTCCGCCCATCGTTTCTATCTCATATTTGCACAAATACAAACTAAGTCCATAACCAAACTCGCTGATAATCTGCGGCTGCCGCGCTCTTTGGAAAGGGGCGAAAACGCGGTCATATTCTTTTTCGCGCACACCGTACCCCTCATCAACCACATCAATCTGAATACCTTGCGTTTTAGGCATAATTTTGATTTCTAAGGGTGTCCCACGCAAACTATACATGATGGCGTTTCGCAATAATTCTTGCAATGTATGGGTCAGATAGCGGCGCGACACATAGATAACCGCTTCTGCGGGGGGTGTATATTTAATCCGAGCGCGATAATCATGCGGTTCAGTTTCTGGGTCAAGCAATTCAATTTCATCCAACGATTCCATGAATTCTTCCATGTAATCAATAAGATTGAGCCTTTTGCGGTCAGAACGGACTTTATCGCGTACTTTGCCCGTGCGAATATCTTCTAAGCGTTCCAACATCTGCATAAAACGACTAGCGCGGCTCATATGAATGGAAATGAGGTGCGTAAAACCCCCGATGCGCCGAGCAATTTTGGCAGTAGCGGCATCGTCCCCTTGCTTCTGGATGGTTTTGCTGATGAGTGAAATATGTCCGCGAGTGCTGTCTACGGCTTCGCGCAATTCCGAGCGAAAACGGTCTATGACGCTGCCGACTGCTTCCCAATCCGGCATATCCAGCATGAGCAGGGTATGAATATCGCCATTGGAAGCAGTGATGGCGCTTGCCCAACACGGGATATACTCACCGGAGCGAAAGATATGGAAACGTACCGGACGACCCGATTCGAGGGCTTTTTTTCGTACTTCATCCACGCGCATATCTATTGCCAAGCCCGTATCAAATAACCCGGCTGCCAATTTCCAGCCTTCATCTTTAATTCGTTTGAGGTCGGTGCCTAGGATAGTGCCAGCGACTACATTATGTTGAATCAAGCGTCCATCACTGGCAAAAATGAGAATACCATGCCCTATCGCATCCAAAAGAGATTGTGTGTCGAACTCTGCTGCCATACCTTCATCATCTCCATCGTATGATTACTGCACGATCCCATAATACCGCCCTAAGTATAACGGGCTATGTAAGGATGTGCAATTTTAGCAATTGTCAATATCCGCAAATACAAGATTGATAGGCTCATTGATTGCTATATAATCTTAATATCTTTCGATATGAAAAAAGGGGGGGCGCGATGACAACTAATCATTATGATGTCATCATTATTGGCGGGCGCTGTGCGGGGTCAAGTTTGACATTGTGGTTAGCCGATCAAAAGCTCAAAATTTTATTGATTGACCGCGCTACATTTCCTAGTTTGCCAAATGTACCCTCTAGTCCCTTCATTTATCCTTGCACGCTGCGTTTAATGGATGAACTCGGTTTTAAGGAATCGGACTACACCTTGCCGGGTTCCAAGATTGAACGTTTCATCATCGAATTTGTCAATTATTTTCATGCCGAGATGCCCACATCCCGTATGTTGCTTGACCGCAATTACTGTTATGGGCTGGATCGTAACGTATTTGATTATGCCTTGTGGCAGCGGGCAACCAGCGTGGCAGGGGTCACAGCATACGAAGGTTTTTCCGTCACAGAAATCACCAAAGATGCTGCGGGCAATGTGCAGGGCATTGTTGGCAAGACTGTCGATGGCAAAACTGAACAGTACACCGCTGATTTGGTGGTGGGTGCTGATGGGCGGTTTAGTTTTGCAGCGCGGCAATTGGGCGCAAAAATTGTCGAAGAACGCAATGACCACACAACAGCGACGTATCATGCTGAGTGGGAAAATGTCGAAGATTATTCGCCGCAATCTCCCAATGCTGTATCGCTCTATAATACTAATCAGAATTTTGCCGTCTTGGTGATTCCCATTGCCACGCGCAAATATATCATCAGTACCTATATGAAATCCGAAGCGGCTCATTTTGGCGCACAAGGCGTTGAAAAAGCGTATGAAGAGGGGCTAAAGCGAGCGCCGCAGTTGATGAAACGGTTGCAAAATGCCAAGCGTGTGACCGATGTGGTGGGTGTACGCCCGATTGAAAATGGGTATCGAGAAGCCTATGGCGCAAATTGGGCGTTGGTGGGCGATGCCGTGCATTATAAAGACCCGTTTGACGGGCAGGGGATTTATGATGCGTTGTTAGAAACTAAAATTTTGGCACAATGCATCGTTGAATGGAAACAAAGAGGATTATCTTGGACAGATGCTGGTGCTAAATATCAGCAGCAGATGATGGACGCCACCCACCCCATGTTCGTCCAGACGGTGAAACGTGTTCAGCAAGCCATTTATACCAAGGTGCCGGGCTTCGCGCTCAAAACCATTGTGCGGTGGGTGCTGCATGACCCTGATTATCAGACTGAATATTTGCAGTATCTCAGTCGTGCTATTCCCCCGGCTGATTATCGTATTGAGCCACCGATCAGCCCTAAAATTATCATGAACGGCATGATGGGCGATCTTCGTCATTGGTTTAAGCGGCAGTCAACATCTAACTAATCACTCACGATGCTGAGGTATTTATTATTCGCATAAACGATCAGTTGCTGATTTAACGATAACAGTTTTCTAACGTTTCTCCCGGTAGCCCGTTGAATTGGCTAATATCGTGGAGTATAGTTAATATTGGGAAATTCAACCGGGTTGGGGTTATGCCGCTTTTTATCAGTCACAGTACCAAAGATGATGATTTCGTAGACCGTTTGGTGTCTGAATTGCAGATTCATGGGCATCAGACGTGGGTAGACCATATTGATATTCCGCCGGGCGCACAATGGATGGATGTGATTGAGGAAGCCCTCGAACATTGTGAAATGCTCATTCTAATTGTCTCCGAAGCTGCGATGGACTCCGAATTTGTGCGGCGCGAATGGCAAATATTTTATGACCTTAAACGCCCCATTATCCCGATTCGGCTGGAAGACTGTCGCATTCCTCTCTTGCTGCGGACATTGCATCATGTGGATTATCTGCGGGCAGGGGATGTTCGCAACCTCATCCAAAAATTACTGCCGCATTTGCCGGTCTCCAAAGCCACCATTGCCGCCCAAAATCCGGCGGTGGTTGCCCTAGACGCCTTTGACCCCGATGCCACCACCCGGTCAAACCGCACGAGCAATATCACCGATAGCACCGAGAAAGTGTTTATCGGCAAAGTGCGCGAAGCCGCCCGCCAGATGGAAAAAACGGATCGTTTGCATTTGGAAGATAACGAAATTAAGCTGTTGATTCCCACGGTGAAAGCCTCATTGGTGTGTTCGCTCAAAAAACCATTGACCATTGGGCGACGGCATGAAGAAACCAAGACCTACCCCGACGTGGATTTGAGCGTGTATCCCGGTGGGGAAACCGTCTCGCGCCGCCATGCCATGATTGCGATGACCAGCGACGGCGTGCGGATTGTGGATTTGTGGTCGTCCAATGGGACTTATGTCGGACGAACAAAACTCACGCCCAAAATTTCATATCGGTTGAAAGATGGCGATATTATCCGGTTCGGGCGCAAGTTCGCGGTTCAGATTCGCTTTAGAGAAATGGTGCCAGAATTGGTCGCAGGCGATGAAGAAGGCACGCTTGCCGATTAGAAGGCATGGTTACGGGGCGCTAAAAATCCCCTAGTTTACGAAAAACAAACCAATTCAGTTCGCATGAAATCGTAGAATCGCTACAATTAAAGAAAATTCGTTGCGATTTCGAGCGACATCCTATGGTGTTTAAACAACTGGCTGTTATCGCCCACCAAATTCAAACGGCTACTGACCAAGCGGCTGCTGCCCAAGCACTGCTGGATATTGTTGTTTTGGTACAGAAACCTGTCTTGGTGGCACTCCCCAATCAAATTTTTACGGATGACCGTTATCCGATACGCCCTTTGCCCAAATGGAGCCAAGATAGCCGTCATTGGCATAACCTTAAGCAACCGCAATTGGTACAGGATGCTTGGATTATTCCACTGCGGGCGGCTGGCAGCACGCATGGGTTAGTGGGCATGATGGGCGGCAGTGACCAAGATGCTCCGCTGCTGTTATTGGCAGATGTGCTGGCATCACGCTTGGAAATGCTCCATGCCGAAGACCAAACCCACCGGATTCGCACGTTGTTGATGCAACTAGGGCGTTTAACATCTCCGGCAGAGGCACTGCAAACCGCCATTCAATCGTGTTATGCCCCACTAGATGGACAAGCCGCCATTCTGGTGCAGTTCCAACCGGAAGATTTGCGAGCGCAGGTGGTCGCCCAGCACCCCAAAACTGGCAGCATCGGGCAAGATTTGGGGATATACGATTACACCCTCCTGAGTCAATTTTTTACAGAAGCCCCAACTTTGATTGATGCTGGGCAAATCGAGCGAGTTTCAACCCGTCCCTTGCGCCAAGCGTTAGCTGCAACGGGTTTACAACAGCTTTTGATGGCACCTATCTTTGTGAATGGGCGGATTGTCGGATCATTGGGCATTGGGCGTGAATTATCCGCCGAGGCACAGCCGTTTACCCCCTTAGAATATGAACTGGTTGCCTTGTTGGCACATGGTATTGGCACATTTTGGAAGCGTGACATCGCACCAATAGAACCTCAACCGAGCGATGATGGATTATTCCGGCAAGTGATGGATATTGCCGGGGTTGCCGTAGATATTAGTACGCCTGATGGCATGGTTGTTTACCGGAATCCTGCTTGGAATCGCTTATTTGGGTATTCGCCCGATGAAACACCCCGTCTGGAAGACCGCCTCCGTACTGAAGAACGCTCGGTGTTAAATAGCGTCATTCTGCCCGCCGCGCAGGTTGCCAAGGGGTGGTCAGGTTATTTGACCTTGCAGCGGCGCGACCAAAGCGAATTTGATGCTCACATTGCTATGAATATCCTGCAAGACCCACGCACGGGCGATATTTTATATACGACCATCACCGATGATGTGACCCATCTGCAAGCCATGATGGATTCGCTGGAGCAGCAAACCACCCGCCTAGCGACAACACTGGTCGTCTCGCAGGTGATTATCGCTGGTACGGACTTGAATACGCTGCTTGCCAATGTCAGCGAACAAATTTGTATGCATTTTAATTATGATGCTGTGCAAGTTTTCATGCCCACTGCCGACCAAAAATCATTAGTCTGTTTAGCTACAGCGACACCTGATAACGACCATCACCAAACACACTCCGAGCCGCCATTATCGCTTACCCTGCCCGGCATCATTCAGCAAGCCTATCGTACCGAAAAAAGTATCGTTATTGATAATATCGCTCAAGAGGCACAGTTCCAGCGCAGCCAAATAGCGCCTAATGCTGCCGCTGCCTTGGCACTTGTCCTTAAGACAACGGATGCGACCACAGGCGTTTTATTTATCCAGAGTCATCGCTTGAACGATTTTCAAGGTGGCGATGTTGAAACTTTGCAAAGCATCGCTGACCAACTGGCTATCGCCATCGCACATACGCGCTTGGTGACGCAGTTGCAAGAGCGTGTACAAGATTTAGCGGCGATGACCGAAGTGAGTTTATTGGTGCAAGCCACTTTCGATTTGGATGACCTGAAAAAACGGGTGTACGAGGCTGTGACCCGCGTGCAATCGCCTGATATTTTTGGGTTCGCTATCTTGCAAGCAGGCATCATCCAACTGACAGAATTTACGCACCGCGGCAGCGAAAACAGCCAACTGCTGCCCGGCAAAGATTTAATCTCGCAGTTGCTGCGGCAGGGGTCGCCCGTCTTTTGGAGTAATGCCAGCGAACAAGCCGTTACCGCCAGTTATTTGCAAGTCACCGAGCATCTGCCCGCATCATTTTTGGGCGTGCCGCTGATTGCCAAAGACCGGATTTTGGGCGGGCTATTTGCCCGCGCTGACCAAGACGGGGCTTTTGATGAGAATGATTTGCAACTGCTGATTTCGCTGGCGAACAGCACCGCTTTTGCCTTAGAAAATATGCAATTGTTCGAGACGACGAATCGCCGTATCAACGAATTGGGCATTATCAATACGATTAGCCATGCCTTGGCGCAGCATTTTGGCAGTTATGAGATGTGGCAACCACTGATTCAGGAGATGCAGCGCCTCTTCCCCGGTGCGATGATTGCGGTTGGCTTGTATGACCAAGATCGCCAGCGAATGACGGCGCCTTCGGCGGCGAAAACGGGTGTGCTGATTTTGGCACCCCCGCAAGATTTAGCCCGTGTTGTCTTGCAACGCAGTGAACCATTGTATATTCGGGATTTGCACCGCGATACTGAACGCTTGCTGGCATTAGGCATTAAACCAAGCATTTATGAAAAATCATCGCTACGGTCTTGGTTGGCGATGCCGTTACGCAGCCGGGATAATTTTGCTGTGGGCTTAATCGCGTTGCAAAGTGATACCCCCAATGCCTTTAAGGAGGAAGAATTATCGTTGTTGATGATGCTCTCGGCACAGGTATCGTTGGCGCTAGATAATGCCCGCTTGTTAGAAGCCGAGCAGCAGCGGCGGCAAATTGCCAGCAGCCTCATGGATATTGGGCGCGTTGTGAGTTCAACACTCAATACCGATGAAGTTTTTGCCCGCATCTTGGAGCAAATGGCACTCGTAGTTGAATTTGACCGTGCTGTCATTATGATGCCGCCGCCCGAATATGCCGGGGGCGATAAAATGGTCATTCACGCGACTGCCGGCTTCACGCGGTTGTATCGAGATGCTGTGATTTCGTATGGCAAAGACAACCCCTTGATGCAGGTTTTTCGCAGTCAACAACCGCTGATTGTCCCCGATGTCAAAAAACATGCAGGGTGGTTGGCAATGCACAGTTTTCTACAAGAAGACGAACCGCGTTCTTGGTTGGGCGTGCCAATGGTCTATCAATCGCATATCATCGGCATTATCACGGTGGATAAGTTCATGCCCGATGCCTATGTGGATAATGATGCCCGGTCAGTGTTCGCCTTGGCACATCAAGCCGCGGTCGCTGTCGAAAATGCCCGATTGCATACCCGTGTGGAAGATAACCTACGAACTTTAGAAAAACGCGCCCGACGTTTAACGTCCGTGCATCGCATCGCCAGCATCGTTAATTCATCGTTGTCGCAAGAAGATATTTTAGACCGCGCTGCCGAAGCCTTAACGCAGTTGTTTAATGTAGACCACTGTGGCATTGTCCGCGCACCATCAGGGGAAAGAACGGGATTTGTTGTTGCCGAATATCCAGCAACGGGCATGGTTGGGCAACCTATTGTTTTTAAAAATACGCCTAATTACGATGGCATTATCCTAAAAGCCATTACAGAAAACACGCCCGTTTTTATCAACCCCGATAATATGGATGACATCTTAGGGGTGGATACGCTGGCTCGGCAAACAATGGATGCTGCTGGAATACGGGCAACCTTAATCGCCCCTATGCTGGCTGGCGAACATCTAATCGGCAGTATTGGCTTGGATAGTTTTAATCCGATGCGTGTCTTCAGCAAGGGTGATAAAGAAACCTTTATGACGATTGCCCGCCAAATTGCGATGGCGATTCGCAATGCTGAACTATATGCCGAAGCGGTTCATGCCAATCAACTGAAAAACGAATTCCTTGCCAATGTCAGCCATGAACTGCGAACACCCCTGAATGCTATTATCGGCTATAGCGAATTGTTGATGACTGGCATGTATGGCGACTTAAACGAAAAACAACTTGACCGGATGGATCGCGTTTTTAAGAGTGGCAAAAATCTACTGGAACTTATCAACGATATTTTGGATTTATCCAAGATAGAAGCTGGACGCCTAGAACTTGATTTGATGCAGATGGATATTGGGGAGATTGCCCAGCAAGCGGCAAGCAGCATTACCCCGCAAGCAGAGCATAAAGGGTTGGCATTTATCTTGAATATTATGCCTAATTTGCCGTTTATATCCGCTGATGGTCAACGATTGCGCCAAGTCATCATCAATTTATTGAGCAATGCCGTGAAGTTTACCCACAGTGGCAGTGTCACGTTGTCGGTGCGAGTTGCTGAAGTGCTTCGTAATATGGCGATGGATGATAACACTCGTTTTATGCCTGATGGCATTCCTGATGCGGTGTGGATGATTATTGCGGTGCGCGACACAGGCATTGGAATTCAGGCAGAAGACCGCCGCTTAATTTTTGATGCCTTCCGGCAGGCAAATGGCGGCTCGACTCGTGAATATGAAGGCACTGGCTTAGGCTTGGCAATCACAGAACGTTTGGTACATTTGCATGGGGGGTTTGTGCGTTTAGAAAGTCTCGTGGGTGTCGGGAGTACGTTTTATGTGCTGCTACCTACAGATTTACCCTTAACGGTGCTGCCCAACGAAACAAAAGAACTCCCTCTCCCGGTACATGCCCAAAAACCGGAAATACCGCCCATCCTCATTGTGGATAATAGTTCACAGGATAGAAAACTGATGAGCGAAATTCTGACGGCAGCCGGGTATCAGGTGCAGCAGGCACCTAGTGGCGAGACAGCGTTAGATTGGCTGGAAACGCATGATGTCTTGTTGGTTATCTTGGATATTATGATGCCGGGCTTATCGGGGTTTGAGGTGTTAGCAGAACTCCGCCAACAGCGCCCACATCTGCCCGTCATCGTGGCAACCGCACATGATTTAACCGTAGCACAGAAAGAGATTTTACGGACACATCATGCCCATTTGCTACAAAAACATCGCATGAGCAGCAAAGCCCTGATTGAACAGGTAACGATTGCCCTTAGCACGTTGCATAATGACACCGCTTTTTGAAGTCAGGGATGTTTTTGCGCTGGGATGTCCGCATCGGCATCGGTCATGGATGGCAGGCTCTGATATTCCGTATCGCCCATATCAGGATGCCATTCATCGGCGAAGGCATCCGCCGCTTTTGTAACCAGTTTGCCGCTTAAATCGCGGGCAATACGCTCTAACATGCGCGGCTTTATCCAGATGACGGAATCGACTTGAACAGCCGTTGCCCCGGCATCCAGATAATCGCGGGCATCTTGGGTGGTATGAATGCCGCCAGCACCAATAACAGGAATATCGTCTAGCTGCTGGCACAATGTTCCGACCATGCGTAAAATTTGCGGCTTCACCAAGGGTCCGTAAATGCGTCCACTTACCAAACGTCCAGTACGCGGGTCACGCGCTGTTCCACGCGGTGGTGCCGAAACGACGACTGCGCCCGCACCCGCATCAGCACAGCGCCCTGCCAATTCAAACACTTGGAACATCGGCAAGCGGGCTAAAATCGGTTTTTCGGTATTTTTGACCGCGATATTGACCAGTTCTTCAGCATCTTTGGGCGCAATATCATCATTGAGTCCCAATTCGATGGCGGCAATTGGGTCTACTTCATCCAGCATTTCCACAGCACGGCGGACTTCTTCGGGATTTGTACCAACGAGATGCACAATCAACGGGATAGGCAATGCTGCCCATACTTGCCGCTGCTCTTTGATAATTTTTTTGACACCCGGATTGGGCAGCCCCGTGTGAACTAAGACACCAGCATCAAGTGGGACAACACGGGTGCTGCGGGCAGGCGACCATTCCTGATAGGTAATGGGATTGGTGACGAAAGCCCCCAAAGTATCAAACTTAAGGAAGCTATCGTATGCCGAACCATAGCCCATCATGCCTGCCGCACCCATAACGGGCGATTGCACCGTGAGCGTGTTTTTCCCGTGCCGGGTAATATCAATCATGGGTTATGCCTCTAACAGCGCGTAGGCGTTAGCGGCATATTCGCGGGCAGTGCCGCCGATATTCGCCTGCGATACCCCTTTTGCCTGAATTTCAGCTTGGCGGCGGGCGACATCTTCCATGAATTTATTCACATCGCGGTCATGCGGGTCAAGCGCCACTGCATCTTGTAACAGCATTTCGCTGAGTGCCAATAGACGATTGCTCCGCAGCATCAGCCCGACCAAATCCACAATCGCGCTCACAATCTGGCGTTTATCGCCGCTTTCGTAGGCGAGATGCAGGGCTTGCCGATAACTTAGCAGTGCCTCTGGCAGTTGATTCGCTTCGACTTGAGCTTGCCCCAAATTGCCTAATTGCAATGCTTCTTCTTGTTTATCACCGACTTCGCGGGCGATGTGCAGTGCCGATTTAAAATAGCGCATGGCTTCGCTCCAGCGTTCCATATCGCTGTAGGCGCTGCCTAAACCGCCCAAGACGCGCCCTTCGTAATTGCGCCGTCCTTGTGCCTTAAATAATTCACGGGCTTGTTCCCAGCTATGAATTGCGCTATCGGTACTGCCATTATCCAATTGGGCATAACCCAATTTATACAGCGCAATTGCTTCGTTCTGGCGGTCATCGGCGTTACGTGTTATCTCCAACGCCTGCGAGAACATCTTAGCAGCGGCTTCGGTTTCGCCCAAATCTTGCCGGGCATCGCCCATCGTCAGCAGCAAATGAATTTTGGTTTCTTGGTCTGTTAATTTTTCTGCCAGCGGAATGCCGCGGGTGGCGTGCATGATAGCGGCTTGCGAATTATTGGTTTTCGCCAACAATGCCGAAAGCATATCGAGCGTTTCTAGGGTGCCTTCGTCATCATCCACATTTTCATACAATGTGAGAATTTCGTTGTAAGTGGCGATGGCTTCCGTGGGTTTATCTTGTCCGACTAAGACCTTGCCGATGGCTTTCAAAATTTGGATTTGGCGCGGCAAATCGCGCTGTGCCTTGGCTTGATTCAGTGCCAATCGCAGTTGATCAACATCTATACTCGCAAGGTTCTCTGTCCGTACTGTGACATCAATGGGTTCAGATATGGGGGCTAGGGTTTCGTCAGCAAAGGTATCCCCATCATCAAAATAGGCTTCGTCATCCTCTTCGTCGAAATCATCATCGCCAAAAGGAATACTTTTGAAGCTATCTGCTATCAATTCATCGTCATCATCTTCAAATTCATCGTCTTCAAACGCGTCCTCATCCTCCATATCCAAGAGGAATTTATCTTCAGGACGTTCCAGCACGGGTTCAGGACCATATGCTGGAAATGCACTGGTCGAACCGGAAGCAAGATTCCGTAGCAGAAGAATTTCATACACATAGCCGCGCCCGGTCACAAAGCCATCAGAGCGCGTGAGGGTCATCAGCAAGGCGCTGGCAGTATCCCGTTCACCACGATTGGCAACATGCCGTGCCGTAGCAATAAAATTATCCATCTCCAACGAGAGCAAGTCATGGTCAGCAATGTATTTGCGAGCAAAATTCAAAACAGCTTCAACGACTTTGGCTTGCAAGACTTCCAGACGATTCGAGCCTTTTAGGGCATTTTGAGCAAATTGATAAACGAAAGGATGCATCCGGTAACAGATGTGTCCGCCGCGCTCAAATTTTTCTACCAAATAAAGCTGCGACAGAATCGTCATCGTTTGATTGATGGTATCCAATGGCACGCCGCTGACCATTTCCAGCAGTTCGGCAGAGGATTCGCCACGAAACATTGCGCCGAGCATCAAGACTAAGCCTTGCAGGGCATTGTTCAGCGTGCGATAGCTGGCGGCAAGTGTCGCCATCGCGGCATCACCCCCGGTGGCTTGGGCGACTTGTTGCAGTGCCTTAAGATAATCAGCCGGGGATTGTTTGGCAGCAAACATGCCACGAGCAGCAATCACCAAGGGGAAGGGTTGATTACCTAATAAACGGGTAACCGCCTGAATATCGCGGTCTGCACTATTATCCTGAATGCCAGCTTTTTGCTTAAAGAGCAATACTGCCGCAGCATCGTCCAAATGATGCAGTTGAATCGGTGTCCACGGTCCCTCTAATGGTTGTTCACTGATAACCAGTACAGGCAGCCCGGTGACGCATTTTTCGATAAACCGGACGACTGCCTCTGGTTGGGTGACATTATCCAACACAATAAAGGGTTTTTGCTGCATTAAGGCGCTGGCAACACTGCCGACCAACGAGACCGGATTTTCGCTGGTGGTCACATCCATCAATTGATAGGCGCGTCCCACCCGCACCAACAACGCCGGAAATGCCAAATCAGCCGCATCCAGCCACAAGACGCCGCCGGGTTGCTGGGTATAGGCGGCAGCCAAGGTTGCTGCCAAGGCGGTTTTGCCGACGCCGGACGCCCCATGCAACAAAACAGTGCGTCCAGAACGTAAATGATTGTAGATGTCTTTTAAAAGCTCATCCCGTCCGGCGGGTTTGCCGGGATGCATCAACGGTAATGCTTTAATATCTTTTGCCGGTGCTTCATGGGGAGTAAAATCAGCCATTATCGCCCCCGCTGCGGGTTGGTTAGAATCGTTCAAAATAGTGTTTATTGCCGTCATTATAGCCCGTCAGTGGCATTCGGGCAATTAATCCATGCTAATCAACTCACCCAATATGACTTGCGGACTATGATGTTTATACCAATTGTTAGGTTTTTGTCCAAAAACAGGTACAATTTGTTCAACCGGGTTTGTTTGCCCTGTTGAGGTAATTTGCTAAAATAGTGTTAAGCGCATTATCAACAAAGGAAATTGGCTCATGTCGGTGGCGCTCTTACGAATGCTGCGCGGACCCGACCCCGGGCGCGAATACGAACTGCATCGGGACACGATAATCATTGGGCGTGGCAGCAAGAATGAAATTATCATCCACGATAACGAAGTGAGCCGTGAACACTGTCGTCTGGTACGGGTGTTGGAAGAATATGAGATTCATGATTTGAACTCGACCAACGGTACCTTTGTCAACGGGCAGCGGTTGGACGAAAGTGGTTGGTTATTGACGGGTGGCAATGTTATTGAATTAGGCGATTCGATAACGTTGGAATTTATCCCTGCGGAAATTTCTACGGGGATGTTATTGGCACAAGCGGGCGATATTCCCGAAAAAGTCAGTCCTGATACGCGCTACTATCTACTCCTCAAGCGCAATAATCAGCCCGACCCAGAAGTGTATGCATTAGAAGATGCGACAATTTCGATTGGGCGTGGGTTGGATAATGATATTATTTTCCAAGAAGGCGAAGTCAGCCGCAATCACTTGATTTTTAGCCGCGATGAGTACGGTTATACACTTGAAGATTTGGGCAGTTTTAACGGCACCTACCTCAATGGGATGCGGGTGGAACATCATACGCGCTTGCGCCCCGGCGATGAAATCCGCATCGGCACCATGTTGACGTTATGGTTCAACACCGAACCTGTCCTGACGCTGCCCATGCGCCCCGATGAACCGGTAGGTATCAATCGCAAATCTACGGATACGCATGAATTATCGCGCTCATCTGGGACAAAACCGGATACGCTGCCCTCTATTCCGTCGCCATTACCGGGTATTGCTGCG
Organism: Anaerolineae bacterium; assembly: GCA_022842885.1. GTDB lineage: Bacteria > Chloroflexota > Anaerolineae > Aggregatilineales > Phototrophicaceae > JALHOR01. Next base: position 37,913 of record JALHOR010000016.1, on the reverse strand, counting down.
TCGCTACCCACTACGGTTCAACCGCCGCTGCCGCCCACAGAAATCGCTATACCAACCCCGGCGTATCAAGCCAGCACGCCTGTGACCAGTGGCTTAGTGCCAGAACAACTCGCCGGGCATGTGTTTATCGCCTATGCTCGCAGCCAATGGAACGAACTCATCAGCCCGATGTTCTTATATTTGACCGATAATCAGGTGGATGTGTGGGTAGACCAATATCTGGTGCCGGATACCGAAGCATGGATGCAAGCCATGAATCAGGCACAATCCGAGAGTTCGTGTTTGCTGGCGGTCATTTCGCCGTCAGCGATGGCGACGCCGTATGTGCGCCGCACGATTAATTATTTTATCTCGCGTGAGAAGCCGATTCTGCTGTTGTATTATCAACCGGTAGACCGTTTGCCAATGACCATCCAACGGTTGCCTGCCGTTGCGTATGATTTGGATAATCCAGAGCGCACTTTCAAAACGCTGTTGGTCGAAATCCGGCGTTTAAGCGCCAGCCAGAAATAACCTCACCCCCGCCGCGCAGGGGAGCGCGTAGACCCTGCCCTTCCGCGACTCCCCCTCTCCTGTAGGAGAGGGGGTTGGGGGGTGAGGTCGGCATTTTAAGCAACTTACCCGATGAAGCACTAAAGGCGTTCTTGAAACAGTCTCTTTAGCAGACTTGGCTTTTTGGCAGCCGGAAACTTTAGTTTCTGGCGGTGCTACTACATCCCTACTGTCCCGCTACTTTCTTCCGCGCCAATTCTAGATTGTTTCGTACTATTTGATAATCGGGTTTTAGACGCAGTGCTACCTCAAAATCAGCAATGGCAAGGTTGTATTCTCCCTTTAAATAATAAACCCATCCCCGGTTGTTGTATGCAATTGCATAATCGGGTTTGAGTCGAATTGCCTCTGTGTTATCGACAATGGCACGATCGTAATCTTTTTTACCGTCCATATACACATTGCCACGATTGATATATGCATCGACATAATCGGGTTTGAGCCGAATTGCCTCTGTGTTATCGGCAATAGCACAGTCAGATTCACCTTTGTTTTTGTAAGCCAAGCTGCGACTGATGTATGCAATTACATAATCGGGTTTGAGCCGAATTGCCTTTGTATTATCGGCAATCGCGTGGTCGTATTCGCGTTTATGGTAGTAAACTAAGCCGCGATTGTAGTACGCATTAGCATAATCGGGTTTGAGCTGAAGTGCCGCATTGTAATCGGCAATAGCGCGGTCATACTCTTTTTTACCATCCATGTATACCAAACCGCGATTGTTGTAGGCATCGACATAATCGGGTTTGAGCTGAAGTGCCGCATTGTAATCGGCAATGGCACGATCAAACTCACCTTTGTTGTGGTAAGCCAAACCGCGATTGTTGTAGGCTTCAGCATAATCGGGATTGAGGTGAATTGCTTCCGTATAACAATGGATTTTTTCATCCCAATCAACAGCCACGAGTCCCTTGTTGAACCATTCTTCGGCTGTTAGCACAGGTGATATGTTGATTGACACTGGCGCAGCCCTATCGTAGCGCGACCTGAAATCTTTCGGGTCATATAATTCTATGAACGGCAGTGGGAAGCAGGTGCTGTATTTTTTCCACAATGGTTCGACCTTATAACGGGTACTCTCTTTGGTATCAAACATTACCATCGTTTGATATTCACGCAGAATACTAATCCAAGTAAAGGCATCATCGCCAAAATGGGGGTCATTGGCATTCACCAACCGCAGAAACAATTTTTCCGCTTGGGTAAATTCCAAGCGCAGCGCATAATCGCAGGCATCATCATAAATGGCGGCAGAATTATTAGTCGCATCGCTGGCATGGCGCGGGTCGGATGGGCGGTCAGCGGGCGTATCGCGCCAACGCTGTGGTTCACGCTCAAATGCTTGTATGGATGTTGCCAATTGCTGCACAAATTTCACGCCTTCGTAAAACAAAAACTGCGCCCGCAAATCATTTAATTCTTCGGGAACAGCCTCCCAATAGCCAATATCATTTTTGCCTGTGGTGGCGTTATAGGTAAACTCGCCTTCCAAGACCAGCGGAATAATCGGGCGATTGCGCTTGCGAGCATAACTCAGTTCCGCCCGGCAATTTTTATTCTGCGCCGATTCGTGCGAGACCATGAACACAAAATAATCGCATTCGATGATGCCATCCACGATTGCTTGCCACCAATCCTGCCCCGACGGAATGCTATCTTTATCCTGCCAAGCGCCATACAACGGTTGCTGATTGGCATCTTGCAAACTGCGTAAGCGGGCAATCAGCATATCTACTTTTGCGGAATCCAAACTGCGATAACTGATGAATAATTTTTTCATAAGCAAGAGTCTTTGCCAGAGCAATGAGTGTCATAGAGATTATAGCGCAGAGATATTGGGAGTGCGATTGCCCTAACGAGAATGGGGGAGTATAAAAAATGCTGCCCAAACCCAAGTGAAGATAAGAATTTACCACTTTTCTATAGTCCGCCCGTGCTGCTTGCTTGAATCCTTATTCAAAAATCGAGTAAAATAAAGTGAAATTACATGGGGACATGCCGGGGAACAGCGTCGCTAGGCACTGTTTATGCTCTAAAGGGTTGTTTGCGCTTAGAATAAACACAACAAACGCCAAGCATCCTCACCCCGGTTTAGGGAGTACATATATGACTGCGCCAGATCGGTATCAAATCCTGTATGAAATTTCGCGGGCGCTGCACAGCAACCGTCTCGATTTGCAACTGACACTGCAAACGGTTATTTCGCTGACCGGGCAAGCATTAGGTCTGCAACACGGCTGCCTGATGACCTTCCACGAAGATAGCAGCATTGCCAATGTGTATATCATTGGCACTTCCGATAAAACCGGGCTAGACGAACAGTTGTGGAATACGTTATTTAAACGCGGTCCCGTTGGCTACGTGTATCACAGTGACCGCACAGTGGTGATTCGCAATATTCAAACCGACCCGCGCTGGTCGTTGATGCCGCGCGAGATTAGTTTTATTCCGGCTACCGGGTCAGCGATTAGTGTGCCTTTAGGGCAAGGCACGGATATTGCCGGGGTCATGTTGTTGATTCATCCAACCGTAGATTATTTTACCCGCCAGCGCGTGGAACTCTTGGAAGAAATTGCGACGGTAGCCTCCTTGGCGATTCGTAATGCGCGTGATTTACATGCGATTCGCGTGGGCAATACGCGCTATCGGGCATTGTTTGATGAAGCGGTTGTCCCAATGTTATTGACCGATACCAGCGGCATCATCGTGGATGTCAACTGGAAAGCCTGTGATTTTCTGGGGTATCGCCGGACAGATTTGCTGCATATTCCTATTGCCGATATTAACCAAGAAGCCGCGCAAAAAGCCCAATTTGCCGACCTGAAAGATGACCAAGAGCAGTTTGTGCGGGCAACCATTTATAATATTGATGGTCGCTCGATTCCGTCATTGGTGCGTGTGCGCCGCGTGCAGTTAGAAGGGCGCCCCGTGATTGAATGGGTCATGCAAGATATGAGCGCCCAGACGGAACTCGAACAACTGCGGCGCGATATGAGCGCGATGGTTTATCACGATTTGCGGGGACCCCTCACCAATATTCTGGGCGGCATCTATAAATTGGGTGAAGTACTGCAAAATCATGAAAATCCGCTGGTGCTTAAACTGCTGCACATTGCCCTCCGCAGTACGCGCCAATTACAACGCCTTGTAGACAGCTTGCTGGATATTCAGCGCATGGAAGAAGGCAAGAAAATGCTCAACCGTCAGCCGCTTGAAGTGCGCGTCATGGTGACAGATGCGGTTCAATTGGTGCAGCCCTTAGCCGTCGAAGCCGGGCAAGTGCTGACGTTTGATGTTGCCCGCGATTTGCCCATTGCCCAATTGGATAGCGATATGCTCATGCGGGTGTTGGTCAACCTCATTGAAAATGCGATTAAATACACGCCGACTGAGGGCAGCATTCACGTTAATGTTCGTCTCGATGACAGCGCGAATCAAATTATATTCAAAGTGAGCGATTCGGGACCTGGCATCCCACAAGATATGTTGGGACGTATTTTTGAAAAATTCAGCCGTGTGAAATACCAAAACGCCCCTAAAGGCGTGGGGTTAGGCTTGGCATTTTGCCGTCTGGCGGTGGAAGCGCATGGTGGACACATTTGGGTCGAAAGTGAATTGGGCAAAGGCTCTGATTTTATTTTCCAAGTGCCGCTGAATGAAATGAGCGAAACCGATAAAAATCCAGCGTCTGCCGAAAAGCCCAAAGACAAAGACCATAACCCACCGCAGGCGAAAGCGGCGTCTGCCTGAGTTTGCATTGATGTTGCATTAGAATCCGCGCCCATGCGCGTAAAAACCCGTAGGAGTGCTGGCGTCTGAATCATGCATCGTATCATCACATCATAGGGAGCATGGACGCATGAGCAATTTAACACCGAACTTGGGTTTATCGGGCGCACAAATGGAAACGGCTATCGGCTTGCTGGAAAAATTGCTTGCCGATGAAGTGGTTTTGCGGGCAAAATTGCAGAAATATCATTGGAATGTCACGGGTCCACAGTTTCATCCATTGCATGAAACGTTTGAAGACCAGTACACCGCTTTGTCAGAAACCGTAGATGACGCCGCTGAACGCATTCGGCAGTATGGGGCGTTGGCAATTGGCACTTTGGCAGAATTTTTGCAGCATACCCGCTTACAAGAAACCCCCGGCAGCACCCCGGATACTCGCGGCATGATTAGCGATATTGTGAACGACCACGAACACATCATCCGGTCATTGCGGGTAGATATTGCCACTGCCCAAAGCGAGGTGCAGGATATTGGTCTGGAAGACTTTTTCACCGGGCTGATTCAGACACATCAAAAAATGGCGTGGTTGCTGCGGGCGCATTTGGAATCCACAGGCTTATAACAATGGTGACTGCGCCGCGAGAAATATTGCAACAAGTGGCGCATCGCCCGTGGTCTGTGCCAAACCGGGCTTGGGTGATGGCACAGACTTGGGAATATTTGCTCTTTATGCATTGGGTTGTTCCCGCTGAAATGCTACAAAAACATCTCCCCGCTGGTCTCACACTCGACACTTTTGATGGGCAAGCATGGCTGGGTGTTGTGCCATTCTTGATGAACTATGTTCGGTTGCGTGGATTGCCGCCTGTACCCTTCACGGCGCGTTTCCCAGAATTGAATGTTCGGACATATGTTGTGCGTGATGGCATACCGGGCGTATGGTTTTTTAGCTTGGATGCTGCCAATCCGCTGGCAGTAGCGATTGCCCGCCGCACGTTTCATCTGCCTTATTTCAACGCGAATATGACGATGGGTGTCGAAAATGATAGCATCACCTATCGTTCACAGCGCACCCATGCCAATGCAAAAAATGCCGATTTTTCAGCAAAATATCGCCCCACTTCGGCTATTTTTTACAGCCAAAAAGGTACATTGGAATACTGGCTGACGGAACGATACGCGCTCTATGCCGCCGATGCATCTGGTAAGTTATATCGTGGGCAAATTCACCATGTACCTTGGAGCTTGCAGCGTGCCGAAGCCACGCTTGAAAATAATACGATGGCAGCCGCAGCCGATATTTTGTTGCCGGATACACCGCCTGTGCTGCATTATATCCGCCGTTTGGATGTGCTGGCATGGGCGCTGGAGCGATGTTGAAATTCATAGATTGGAGTGAATACGATGACCTTTATTCCCGAAAAAACCATCAAAGATATTGTGACTGATTTTTTGGGGTCAGCACCCACGTTGGAAGAAATTGCTGGCTATCGTTTACCAGAAGATTTACAAATACGGGCGCACGATTTGCTAGAAAAAAACAAAACAGGCAGCCTCACCCCTGATGAACGTGCGGAAATGGAAGAATTCCGCCAGATTGACCATTTGCTTACGCTTGTGAAGGCGAAAGCGCGGTTAAAGATAAAGGCACAATCGTGAGTACCACTTATATCACTGCTGCTATACGACGTGAGGTTATCAAACGTGCCAGTGGCTGTTGCGAATATTGTTTGATGAGCAATGAAGACCGTGCCATTGATTTTGTTCTTGATCATATTATTGCTGAAAAACATGGTGGCGTAACCCAGTCCGATAATCTTTGCCTCAGTTGTTATTGGTGTAACAGTTACAAAGGCAGTGACCTTAGTTCTGTGGATTGGGATGCTGACAAAGCAATTGTTCCACTTTATAACCCGCGTCTTCAAATTTGGGATGAGCATTTCCGATTGGAGGGTGCAAGAATTGTGCCTCTAACAGCGGTAGGTCGGGTTACAGTTTTTCTGCTTCAGCTTAATGCTTACGAGCGAATTCAGGAACGTCAATTGCTGATTGCACTTGGTGTTTTCCCGTGCAAAAAGATTTAATCGGGTAAAATTTACGATGTTGGCATGAGTGTTTGGGGTATTGAGGATATGTTCTTGTGTAGAACAATCAGAAGCTGATAGCTGACCGCTGAAAGCTATCAGCCCCTTATTCCGTTACACCAACCACGCTTTCGCCCGGTCTACGGCACGCTGCCAACCTGAATACAGGCTAGCGCGTTCATCGGCGCTCATCTGCGGCTCAAATGTTTTTTCGATAGCCCACTGCTGCTGAATTTCGTCTTGCGATGACCAATAGCCCACCGCTAATCCCGCCAGATACGCCGCGCCCAATGCCGTTGTTTCGGTCACAGACGGACGCTGCACGGGAACACCCAAAATATCCGCTTGGAACTGCATCAGGAAATCATTGACCACTGCACCGCCATCCACGCGCAAGGCAGGCAAAGTCAGCCCAGAATCGGCTTGCATCGCGTCCAACACATCGCGGGTTTGATAAGCAATGCTTTCTAAGGTTGCCCGCACAATTTGCGCTTGCCCGCTGCCGCGTGTTAGCCCGACAATCGTGCCACGCGCATACGAATCCCAATAGGGCGCACCCAGACCCACAAACGCCGGCACCATATACACGCCGTCGGTATTCGGGATGCTGCGGGCGATGGCTTCGGTTTCGGCGGCACTATTGATAATTTTCAGCGAATCGCGCAGCCATTGAATCGCTGCTCCAGCGATGAACACGCTGCCTTCCAGACAATACTGTGTCGGTTGCTCCCCAATACGCCACCCAATTGTCGTGAGCAGATTATTCTTGCTGGCGACGGCTTCTGTGCCTGTGTTCATCAGCATAAAACAGCCCGTGCCATACGTATTTTTGACCAAGCCGGGCGCATAACAGGCTTGCCCAAATGTTGCCGCTTGTTGGTCGCCTGCGATACCCGCTATCGGAATCGCTCGCCCGAACAATGCGGCATCGGTTTCGCCATACACCATACTGCTGCTGACGACTTGTGGCAAAATGGCATGGGGAATATTAAAGCGCGTCAAAATCGTGTTTGACCACCATTTTTTGTGAATATCATACAGCAGCGTGCGGCTGGCATTGCTGACATCGGTGATGTGCAATCTGCCGCCTGTCAATTTCCAGATAAGATAGGTATCCATCGTACCAAATGCCAATTTGCCTGCTTCGGCTTTTTCGCGGGCGCCCGGCACAGTATCTAATAACCATTTGACTTTTGTGCCAGAAAAATAAGCATCCGTGACCAAACCCGTTTTTTCTAAAATCGTCTTATCAAAACCTTCTGCTTTCAGTTCATCACAAAAACCCGCTGTACGGCGATCTTGCCACACAATCGCGTTATAAATGGGTTCGCCCGTTTCTCTATCCCAAATCACGGTAGTTTCGCGCTGATTGGTGATGCCAATGGCGGCAATATTGGCGTTCTGAACCGCTTGCTGCGCGACTTTGAGTTGCGTTTGCCAAATTTCTTCTGGGTTATGTTCGACCCAACCGGGCTGTGGATAAATTTGGGTAAATTCCTGCTGCGCTGTGCGGACGACTTGCCCGGCTTGATTAAACACAATCGCCCGTGCCGAAGTCGTACCTTCATCCAATGTCAAGATAAATTCCGTCATATTCAAACATCCTTCGTAAAAGAGATTTTTTCGCAATGTTCCCAAATCATAGCGCGAAAATGCCAAATCAGAAATAATGCCCACGAACCCTGTACAGGATTGCGGTATAATCAATGCTAGCAATACGTCGTTATGTGTTGATGGAAATTGAATTATGTATCGTCGCCGTGTTTCTCGTCGTCGCCCCCCATTTTTGCTATTGATTGTAATGGCGATTCTCGCCGGGGTGGCATTTGCTGTCATAGATAATTCGCGCAATGCGCCCTCTGCTCCCATCACTGCTGCGACGCTGCCGTCCGCAACCGTGCTACCAGAAGGGGTATTGACCTCAACGCCGATTCCGCCAGTTATCACTGCCACAGCGTTTTCGCCGGAATTGGCTGCGTCTTTAACCGCCATCCAGCCTATTTTGGAGACTGTGCCGACGAATCCTGCCTTGCAAGCCATTCCCGTAGATACGGCTATCTTCATCCCGGATGCGGGCATTTACGCCAATATCATTCAGGTGTATCTGGATGGCATCAGTTGGGATATTAGCAATTTGGGCAAAAATGTTGGGCATTTGGAAGGCACTTCGTGGTTAGACCAAGGCGGCAATGTTGTTCTTTCTGGGCATGTGGAAATGGCAGATGGCAGTTTGGGGGTTTTTTCTAAGATTCGGGATTTAAAAGAAGGTAATCTTATCGTCGTATTAATGAATGGCAACGAATGGCGTTATGAGGTAATCGAAATCAAAGTGACGACACCCGATGATTTAGAACCTATCAAACCCACGCTGGATAATCGGCTAACTTTAATTACTTGCGGCGCGTATGATTTCTTTTCTGATACTTATGAAGAACGTATCGTTGTTGTTGCCAAACAAGCGAGCTAAGAAGCAGTCATGACGGCACCCGATGTTTCTCCCACAACATCACCAACACCGTTTCTACGGCTACGTGCCATTGGACGCTGGTTGCTTAAACGCTTGTGGTACGTGCATTCTGGTATGACCTTGACAGTGACAATTCCGCCGAGTGCGTGTTTCCGGGTATTGAAAACGCTTTCCAAGCCGGATGTGCGTTTGCTCAAATTTCATCATTTGTATGCCAGTGGGCGGCGCTATAAATTGTATACGACGAAAAATGACGGTTTTGCCGTTACCACCAGCAGTAGTGTCCCTTGGCGCTATCGGCGGCGAACAGAAGCTAGCGCCGTTGTCTACGGCGATTTTGAACAAGTCGAGCAGTTGACACAAATCCACCTGCGCGGCACAATTCGGTTGACGTATATTTTGTCCTCCGTTTTATTACCTGCCTTTTTTGGTTCGATGGTGATTATGATGCAGTGGCATCCGTTGGTGCGTGCTGCCATCATTTTAGGCATGTTGGGATTATCTTGGGCGGGGCATCGGCTGAACGCGGCGCTAGAGGCATATGAAATCATGAATTTTGTGCAAAAAGCCCTAGAAGAATTTGCCCCTGCACCCCCGGCAGAAATGAGCAGCGGCGGTGGGCATGTGGTTTATGAGCGCCAGAAAGACTTTGCCGAAGCGTGGGATAAATTTTATGACCATATTCGCCAAGACCAACCCGAAACAACGGAATAACCCATGAACATGTTAATGCTGATTTTGCTAGAAATTATCCGTGTGCCACTCTTGGCAATTTGGTATGCACAAGGCTGGCGCATGGAAAAAGTGCTGCCTGAACTGGATAAATTTGTGATTCTGGCGTCGCCGCACACGTCTAATTGGGATTATTATCATTTTTTGATGCTTGGCTTGGTTTCACGCCGCCGCCCGAATGTGACCATCAAAAAAGAATGGGTGCGTTTTCCAATTGGGTGGTTGATTCGTTTAATTGGAGGCATCCCAATTGACCGCGAACACGCACTAAATATGGTAGATACATTAGCAAATATTCTTAAATCCGAAAATCGCATGATATTGGCAATCACGCCGGAAGGCACGCGCAGCAAACGCCCTCATTGGAAAAGTGGATTTTATTATATCGCCCAAGCTGCTGACGTGCCGATTGTGTGCGGGTATGTGGATTATAAGCGCAAACGCGGCGGTGCAGGCTTGGTCATCACCCCTACAGGCGATATTCATGCCGATTTTGAAAAAATCAAAGCCTTTTATTTGGACTATGGCATGAACGGCAAACATCCAGAAAAAATGAACGACTTGGCACTCAAAGAAAGTCCCTATGAAGCTCCGACATCGGAGACAGTATCATGACATGTGTATTAATCATGCTGGACGGACTGCGCCCGGATGCCATCTCACCGGAACGCACGCCGCATTTAACAACGTTTATGCAGCGTGGCGCATCCACCCTAAAAGCCCAATCGGTGATGCCGTCGGTGACATTGCCGTGCCATACTTCGATTTTTTATAGTGTGCCACCCCAGCAGCATGGCATTATCGAGAATATCTGGCAAAAACCGCAGCCACCTGCCAAAGGCTTGGTGGAACATTTGTATGAACACGATAAACGCACGGGCTTTATCCACAATTGGGAACAATTGCGTGATTTGAACAGTGTCGGGACATTGTATTTCAACTTTTTCATCAACACCGGTTATGAATTGGATGGCGATGATATTATCGCTGAGACCGCTATCCCATATGTCCAGCGGCAAGCGTTTGATTTTATGTTCATTTATTTTGCTAGCATTGATGTCGCTGGGCATCTCCACAATTGGATGAGTGAGCGTTATTTGGCGCAAGTGGCGCGGGTAGATGCGCTCGCCGGGCGCGTTATCCATGCCATGCCGGAAACCACGACGGTGATTATTCAAGCCGATCATGGCGGACATGAGCAAACGCACGGCACTGATAGCCCGGAAGATATGACGATTCCTTGGATGATTGCCGGACCCAACATCGCTAAAGGCAAAATGCTGGAAGTGCCAGTGTCGCTGTTGGATACAGCGCCGACGATAGCACGCGCATTAGGCTTGCCCGCGGCAGCGACTTGGCAAGGGTGTGTGCCAACAGGCATTTGGGATACTTAAAAAATATATGATGAACCGAAAAATCGAAATTCGTGAATTGTTGACATTATCCCCAGCGGAAGTGCGCCAGCGTGCCGGGCAGCGTTTAATTGTTTGCCACGATGTAGATGACCTACATCAGCGCATGGCAGAAGATATTCTGGATGATATTTTGGCGGCGCAGCACAGTGGGCAACCGTTGCGTTTGATTTTGCCTGTGGGTCCCATTGGGCAATATGTTCGACTGGCACGCATGATTAACGAACAGGATATTTCGCTGGCGCACTGCTGGTTTTTCTTCATGGATGAATATTGTGATGAGCAGGGCAACATATTATCACCGCAGCATCCTTTGAGTTTTCAGGGGGTGGCAAACCAATTATTTTTAAGACGGCTTGACCCTGAATGCGATTTAAAGCCAGAGCAAGTTTTTTTTCCAAATGAAGATAATTTTCATCAGTTGCCGGAAATTATTCAGCAAGCAGGCGGCATTGATGTATGTTATGGTGGCATCGGTATTCATGGGCATGTGGCATTTAATGAACCTGAACCGGGCATTAAAACCAGTCGTACACGGCGCGTCAAACTCAATGATTTTACGGTTACTATCAATGCAATTCGGGCGCAGGTGGGTGGTAATCTGGAAAATTTTCCCCGTGAGGCGTATACACTGGGCATGACCGAGATTTTATCGGCGCAGCATATCCGGCTGTACTGCCGCAATGGCAGCGAATACGATTGGGCGAATACTGTGCTGCGTTTGGCGTTATTCGGCACACCGGGCGATGATTACCCTGTGACCTATATTCGTGACCGCAACTACGTCATCATTACTGATGAAACCACGCTTCGCAGCCCCAATTATGTGATTTAACGTATATTGTTGAAAGCGGCTTGTTTAAAGGTGTGCCAAGGGCTTTAGCGGGTTGGGGCAGTGGTATTGTTGGATAACGATATTTGTGGCAATGTCACCAGAAATTCTGTGCCGCGTCCCGGTTGGCTGCTGACTGTGATTTGTCCATTATGTAATTCAATGGCTTGTTTGGTGATTGCCAAGCCCAGACCAGTGCCGGGAATATTGCCAACATTGTTAGCCCGCCGGAACGCATCGAACAAATAGGGGATATCCTGCTCTGGAATGCCAATGCCGGTATCGGCAATCGCCAATGTCATCATATTTTCAGCAGCGACCAACGAAAAATGAATTGTGCCGCCCGCTGGTGTGTATTTGAGCGCATTAGAGAGCAGGTTGGCAATTGCCCGCCGGAGAAGTTTGCTATCCACATTGAGGAACATGGCAGGCGCACTGGTATCAAAAATAATCGTATGCTGTGTCCCCGTGTTTTGGCGGGCATCATCTACTAATTCTTGGCACATTGCCACGACATCTACAAGCCCGGCTTGTAGTTGGATGCCCACGGCTTCGGTGCGGGTTAGCATCAAAATATCTTCTAACAACGTGACCATACGCTGAACTTGCAATTTGATTTTTTGTAGTTGTGCCTCACGTTTTTCTGGCTCTAAACGTTGATAATGCCGCAGCAAAATATCCGTAGACGAAATAATGACTGCCAATGGATTACGAAAATCGTGTGAAATCATAGACATAAATTGATTTCGCATGATGCGCAAGTCGCTTTCTTTTCGCAATTCTGCCTGCAACCGTTCTGTCTCACGGCGACGGTTCTCAATCTCATCTAGGGCTGTCATATCGGTGATGAAGCCATCTAAGCGAATAATCGTGTCGTTATCGTCAGTTACAATCCGCAAGCGGTCACGCACATGCCGAATTTGCTTATCAGGACGGATAATACGATATTCAACGGTACGAAAGCCTTCATCCATGGCAATAATGCTGCTCTCCAAAAAGATTGCCAAATCATCCGGGTGAATCAAATCCATCCATAATTGGGGGCGCTCAATAAATTCAGCCGGGGGAACGCCATAAATCGTTGCGACAGCATTATTCACATATATTGGGCGATTCGTCCCATATTCTGCCGACCAAACCATATCCTCAATATTATTTAAGATACCGTTCAGGCGTTCTTCGTAAGCCGTCAGTTGTTCTTCAGCTTGTTTGCGGGCGGTCACATCAGCGATAATGCCATCAATCCGAATAACCGCGCCATGATCATCATAAACCAACCAACCGCGAGCATGAACCCAGCGCGGGCTGCCATCTTTATGCAAAATGCGATAATCGAGTTGGGCGCTGCCGCTGGTTTTGATTTGCTCATAGGCAGCTTGTACCCGCAGACAATCGTCGGGATGAATGATTTTCTGCCACAGCAGCGGCGGCGGTTGGGATAAATCGGATGAATACCCGACTAGCTTTTCCAACACCGCACTCATATACACCAATTCTTCGGAAGGCATCGCTTGCGACCAAACAACAGCATCAAGATTAGATAGGATGCTAATGAGGCGCTTTTCGCTCTCTATCAAGGCGGTTTCCGCCTGTTGGCGCTCAGTCACATTGGTGATTAAAACCAACACTGCCTTATAGTCTTTATACTGCATCTGATGAGATACGATGTCCACATTCAGCAAACTGCCATTCTTGCGCCGATGCAGCCACATACCGGAGGATTCCAACGGGGAGCGCTCACCGCTTAATACCTTTTCTAGGCGGGGAATTTCATGGGCGGGGCGAATATCTTTGAGTGTCATTGCCAGAAACTCAGCCCGGCTATAACCATATTCTTTGATAGCCGCCTGATTAACATCCAAGAAGGCAAGGGTTGCTAAATCATAAATCCACATAGGTTGGGGATGGTGAGCAAAAAAATTAAGTATTTTGGCATCTTGGTCAATACTTTTTTGTACTTGCTGCCGCTGCTTGCTAAATGCTTTTCGTAATAGAAAAAATAACAATATCGTCGTAAATAGCACAAAGCCAATGCCCTTAAGCGTTTGTCCTACATCAAGCAAAGTGGTTTTTTGCCCTAATAGCCATGTCACCAAACTATCGCTAATGATAATCCAGATGAAACCAGTTATTCCATAAATAAGGCTAACGCGCAGTTCAGGTAACATATCACTAATACTCAAAAACTATTTAATTATTTTGTCCCCAACTACAGTCTACAGGAAAACTAACTGAAATGAAACTATTCTAAATAAACCTTACATGAGGATTTTGAAGATAAGCATTAATTGTAATTGTGACTCTGAACATTGTCTTTATTATTTAATAATTATAATTCGTTTGAATGGTGTGATGATAAAAGAGTCTATACCCTGTGTTACATAACAGCAGGGTAGCATAAACGCTCAGATAGGCAATGATGAGGCAGACTTCTGGTCAGTTATGGATATAGCTTTAGTGAGTTGCGGGCGAGCTAAATGCCCGCCTCACTAATATCTTCAGAGGAGCGATGTTATTGTGCTAAATCATCGGCTTGCAGCATAAGGCGCACTTCGTCTAAATGCATGAAAATATTGCCCAAAACCCCATTTACAAACCTTGGCGAACCTTCTGCTCCAAACAATTGTGCTAAATTTACCGCTTCGTCAATGGCAACACTGGTGGGTGTTTGGGCTTCAATCCCAATTTCGTACAAAGCTAAACGCAGAACATTACGGTCTACGATAGCAACTTGGTTAATTGGGAATTCTGGGGCATAGGTTTGGAGAATAACATCCAAACGCTCACGACTTGCCACAACCCCATGTGATAAACGCAAGATATGCGGCTCTGCTTCAAGATATTTAATCAAGCGATATACCCGCAGTGCCGCGTCGTTTTGTGTATCTCGTGCCAGACCAGTCGTGGCATCAAAAACTTGGTGATAATGATGGATCCGTTGAGCAATTGGATTATCGAGATCCAACTGGCGTACTGTCCCGCTAATCATCGCTGCGATTTCCGGGTCAATTTCAATAATTTTGCCGCTGAAATCATCAACAATCAAATAATAGCGCAGCACTTCCTCAATCGGATGCTGGGCGCTATCTAATTGATACAAGACCTGAAGCGCAACTCGCCGCGCAAGACTGCGAATATCGGGGGTGGCTTCCGGCTCAATTACTTCCCGATTGATGATATTCTCGTTGGTCGGGTCAAACTCAGGATAATCAGACATACCACTTGCACAATGAGCATGGACGGATAATGGATGCTTCTAGTGTAACCGATGAGCGCACTTCTGACTATGCTGTGCTATATCATGCTTGATTATGACCTGCTGTGACCCTTATAAGACTTTAAGAGATTGTTAAGAGATTGCAAAAAGATGGCGCAGGTGCTTGACTCTGTTTGGAAACTCATGTATCTTTTGCACAGTACGAAACGTTTTCATCTTGTGAATTCTGACAGAAAGGAGCAAGGCGCAATGGCACAAATCAACATCATCACCTTTGCCATCATGGGAACAGGACAAATTGCCTGCCCGGTGCGCCCGCGCTCTGTTAGCAAGTAGCATCTATTTATTGCCACTTCTAACAGCCGCGGGAAACTTATCTCGCGGCTGTTTTCATCTCTCACCCTGATTCACATCCTTTTTGTGAATGCTGCCACCGAGATAACCTGTCACGCGGTTTGATTATTCAGGTCTTGACTTTCCCCCAACTGGAGGAACGACACTCCAGATAGCAAGGATTGTTGATGCCGGGGCTGCCCATTGGTGCAGCACATCGCCCTTATCCAACCATGACCAACGCACATCTGAAAGAGACATGTCATGCATAACTGGAAACAGGAACAGCGGGCAAACGATTATCGGCGTTTAGCAACGTTACTGCGCCAAAAGACAGACCAGGGCATCACCGCGCAGGCACATGAACACGCCACGCCACGCCCAATGTCGGCAGATGCTACCTATCGCCAAGCAATGCTGGACGAAATAGCTGATTCATAAGGCAGCGATTCATGAGGATACGGCATTTTGCCCTATCGCCGAACATCAACACAAGCCAATCACGATCATTTCATGGCAGCGATGCCAGTTCACAACAAGGAAAATTGCTATGTCTTTCTGGAAAGAACAGCAACTCAACAACGAATACCAACGCCGGATGCAGCAGCAGGCAGACCATCAACGCCAGTTACAATCTCTTAAAGAAGACAACGAATCGGAAAATTCGTTCTTCTTCTGGCGCAAACAAGCGGAATAAGCCATCAGGTCAAGAGGGTTATACGACACTCTTGACCCACATTCTATCATCTACACAGCAATACGGTTTCACATAAGGATATAACATCATGAACAACTTCATCTTCGATTATCAATATCGCGCTCAACAGCTTCAAGAACAAGCCGAGCATGAACGCCTATTGAAGCAATTACCCGAATACGAAACGCTCTTCCAGACGATGCGTAAAGCCGTCCAAGAGATGCTTCGCAGCGAAGACTAAACACAGTGCATCATAAACAAAAAGCCTCAGCAATGAGGCTTTTTGTGTTATATCGTTAATCTAGCAATGCATTACAACATCTTCCGTAATTCTGGAAAGGGCGATAATGGCGAGCGATAACGGTTGGTAGAAAGCTGCCAGTGCCAAGAGGCAATCACTTGGTCACGGAGACCGCGCACATATTCGCGCACCATGGTATTATGCTCTGGATTCATCCATAGCGGCATTTCTTTTTCGGCAACTTCAAAATCTTTGATGTAGGTGTTCAGCAAATCAATCGCGTAATCAATAGCCTCATCAAGGGTACAACCTAAGTCATCCATCATGACTGAGATGAGATTAAATTCCGAGCCAAGCGCGACCACTTCTTTGGCATACGAAAAAAGGTCGTTCATCAAACCACCAATACGGGCGGTAGCAGTTCGCATCCGTTGCAAATAGGCATGTTGCAGCAGCGAATCGGGTAGATAGATATTGGCTGCAAATTCGATAATGTCTATTGTGGGCTGCATCCCACTGTCGTGGTCACGCAGCGTCAGATATTGGTTGATGCTCAAGCGCCCGTTATGTTTGACAGTTTCAGCATCTACCAGCGATGAAGTGAGATGACTCGTCAGTGAACCAATTAAGCGGGCTAACCATGCTTGGCTGGTTAATGCACCGAAATGGTGATGCAATTCCAAACAGACATTGATAATCGGATCGCTTAACGTGGGGGTAGCACCCGTTTGGAAGGCGGCAATGGCTTGTTGGAACACCTGCATCACGCGCACAGTGTCTTCGTTGCCAAAAGCCCGATGCCGATCATAGACATCATCAATATAGTACAGCAAATTCATGAGCAGATTAACAGCGACAAGGCGCTCAACCGACGTGCGCGGGAATAAATACGCGGACATAGTGGTATATTCACGATAATTGGGGCGCATAATCCCCAACCGGGTGCAAAGGTCTTCAACAATGCGGTCTGCCGTGGACGCATCCGGGTGGACTTGCATGGGTGCAATGATACGCAAATCCGACAAAGTGAGATATGGTTTGTTGGTTGGAGCATACATAGCTATTGGTAATCCCGTCAGTAATATTTCGAGCGGTATTGCTTCATGATAATTGTAATGGAAAAGTCGTTTAAAACTATATTAAGAATTGCATAAAAATACATGACGATTATCTATTGACTTCTACAGATAAGGTGAATGATAGATGAGAATGTTGGAGAATTTAAACGGAAGAAAGTGCCAAGGGTAATATTATTTTCCTAGGCACTTGATTTGTTTGGTTTATATTTCTATTCTTCGTCTTCTTCGCTTTCGTCATCGTATTCTATGGGAAAAGCGGCGGCGACATGCTCAGTTCGGATTAAGATAGGCATATTATCCACATTATTCAAGGTGACTAATGCCCCATTGGCGCTTAACACGGTATTCAAAGCGCGTTTGACCTGTTTATCATCGCCAAATTCAACGTCCACAAAAGCGGGTTCTTCTGTGGAGACGTTTAACAAAAAGCGAATCACAATCGTGTTATCTTGGCTCATAATTTCTCCTTAGTGGTTGAATAGAGGCTTACGGCGCAATTATTATAATGCCTGTTAGAATAGCCAGCGACGAAGATGCCCCAACATCATATAATAATTGTCTGAGAAAATATGCCTTTATGCTGGAACAAGGACGACTTATGCCCACAAAGTATTTTTTGATATGGCTTTGCTGGTGGTGGTGTATAGTACCTATAATGGCACAATCGGGGCAAACAGGCGCTTGGCAAACACTTGAGAAAGGCACTATCCAAGTGATGTTGCCCACCGATTGGGTGGCAACCGATGATGTGAATGCGCCCAATGCGCTGTTGGTACAAGCACCCATACCCGATGTGAGTTTAAGCGTGACAGTGCGCCCCTTAGATAGCATTCTCACGCTTGATGAATTGGCGCTGGAAAATTTGCGAACGTATACGACGGAAAATGGCTATACGCTCATCAGCGTGATGCGCGTGATATTGCCGATGGGGGAAGCACAACGGTTTGAGAGTTTGCGAGTGGTGCGGGGTGTCCGCTTGCATTTGGTACAGTATTTTATCGTGATAAACAATACATTGCTGACGTTACAAGGTGTTCTGCCGAATGAAGCGACTCTAACATCAGCACCATTCATCGAAATTTTTGACCGGGCTGCCAGCACATTACGTTTAAATGATGCCAATGTAACGCCGTCGCCCGTTTTTACCGATGCCACCAGTGTCCTACATTTATGGCTGCCACCAGAATGGGAAGTGGCAGTACAAAATAATGCTGTACTGACTTTTGCCCAGCCCGCGTATAAAGCGGTCGTCACGGTGACGTATCAACGTTTGGAAATAGCACCGCTGTTGGTTGAAATCGCCCAATCTTTCTTAAATACTTATGCAGCACAGAATATCACGGTAGAAGCCTTTGAGGAGGTAAATTTGCCTGCGGGTGTTGCTTATCGAGCGTTGTTGACCAATGTTCCGGTGCAAGCCAGTGGCGGACGCACCCTATTAACAAAACAATACCAAATGATTATAGTGCGGGGCAGTCTGTTGGTGATTATCAATGCTGGCAGCGAGACTATTTATTTTGATACTGTTGCGCCGCTGCTGCTGCGAATGGCAGATACCTTAGAGGTTAATCAATAATATTTTGACGGTGGGTCAGCAGCAAATTGTCATAAGCATTAGCATTTTCCTGAGGTGTCCAACCAATCATTCGATTTCTTAGCTGGTTTAATGATCTGGGAAATAATTTTCATCTATCTGTTTGAGAACGTAGGTCGTTTTTACGCTGACCCCAATATTATGTTCTATCATCAATCGCGCTAATTGCTCGCCATCTATCAAAATAACTTTGTGCGTATGAATACTTTTGGCATATTCGCGGGCAATACGCGAAAAATCTGATGTAGTAATAAAAACCCCTTTAGTAGAACCCGCCCCCATCAAACTGCCTACAAATCCTTGTACTTCTGGTCTACCAACAGAATTATCTCGTGACCAGCGTTTGGCTTGGATATAAATAATGTCTAACCCTAATTTATCTTCCTGAATATATCCATCAATGCCGCCATCGCCCGATTGACCAATACGATGCCCAGAATCCAACGAACCGCCGTAACCCATTGCCAACAACAAATCAATGACCAATTGCTCAAAAAATGCTGGTGACACTGAAATCACATAATCCAATAAATCTTCCGCCAATTTATCACGCAATTTTTGGAAAGTGATTTGTATTTGTTCTTCAGGTGTTTGTTCGCTGTCCTGCTCGCTTTCATCGCTATTGTGTTGATTATTATGCGTTGAACGATTTTGAAATTCGACAAATTCTGGGTACTGTGTCAAATAATTTCTATCAATGGCAGTTGGATTAGACTGCAATACCAATTGCCCGCGTGGTGTGATGCGAAACAAACCCCGTCCGGTACTTTCCACCAGCTTACTTTGAACTAAGTAGGTTTTCGCCCATTGTACGCGATCATAAAATTTCTTTTTACGACTCCCCGGCAAAATCTCGTTTAAATCTTCTTCACTCAATTGAAGATAAGTGGCAATGGCTTGGGCAACATCCCGGATATGATGTTCTTGACCATCAGCCACAAATTGTAAAACGGGTAACATCATCTTGTCATACGTAGGAATTGCCATTTATTCGCTCCCAGCGGGATTCATCGCTTGTTTCAAGCGCACCATCATCCGTTTGGTTTTGCCGCCTAGTAATGTATCGCTGCCATCTGCCCATGTCGTCAGCAGCGGCGTTACATTGGCGGCACGCAAAGCAGCGAACACACTCTCGTTATTCGACTTGATGCACGACTCAAATGCGAGAACAACTTCGTAAGCGGCATCATTGGTGAGTTGGTCGCCATAAGTATCCAGTAGGGTTAATAACGGCTGAATAAACCATACCGGATTTGCTCGTCGTATGGCATAAATCAAGCTGGCGGCATCTTCGGGTTGATTTTTGATGAGTGTGGTTAAATACAGAATCGTATCTTGCTGGCGACTGTCATCAATGACCAATCGTAACAGTTCACGCGATAAATTGGCTTCGTATAAATCAGGCGCATCTTGATTCGGTTGATAGTGCCGTTCCAGAATCAAGCCAATCTGGAAAATAGCGTTTTCACGTTCATCTTCATCTTTGGTGATTGCCTGCCGTAGAAGATTTTCCCAATGCTCCATTACTTTGCTCATTGCCCATTCTCTTTTCCCAAAGTTGCCTACCGAACATTTATTTTGTGCTTATTGTAACGGCATTTTGGGCATTTGGGGGAAATTATTGGGTTGGAATTGGCATTTGGCGCAATTTTTGGTAATACATAATGGCGATAACCATCAAAATAAAGGTTCGCAGCAGCACCACCAGCACCCACGCTAAAAACAAAGGGTTGTTGGGCGTAATCACGCCGCCCGTATCCCCGGTGCGGACAAAAATAAACGGATATTCGGTGAATGCCAATACACTGAGTATCAGCGTCAGGTAAACACCATTGCGATTTGGGAAAACCAATAGAATCAGCGGCAAAATTTGGGCGAGCCACTGCGGCGACCAGCCTTGCGATTGTAGATAAAAAATCAACAGCGTGATGCCGACAAACGCTACCAACCCAATATCATCAAAGCGGCGGGTACGCATAAAAACAAACAAGCCAATGCCAGCGGCAATGGCTAACCGCAGCAGACCGGGTATCACCGCCGGATTTTTATCGCTAACCCCATCCTGAACACCAGCGGCAGTGAGGTGACTTTGGATAGTGCCAAAATTGCCCGTTGTATAATTGCCATCCAGCAGCGCCCACACGGTTTGATAACTGGGTTTGTTAAACTGGGCTGTGAGTGAAATCAGCGTAAATTCACTGTTGAGCGCGAATAAAGGCACATACAGCAGCACAAAGACACTGATAGCGATAGCAATATAACGGGCAGCACGGCGCGGTTCGCAAAAGCGTAGAATAGCGCCAAATAACAAAAATGGCACAAATTTGGTATAGGCTCCCACAGCGATGATAATGGCTGACCAAATATCAGATTTTTGCAGCACAAGCCAGATACCCAAGAGCAAAAAGAAGGTGACGAGAGTATCAAAATTCCACCACATAAAAATCAATGGGGCAATGAGCAGCGCATAAATCCACGCCAACGCCATGCCCGTAATATCCCCATACAAACGTGAGCCAATGCGCCGTATCAAGAGCAAGTTACCGGTTTCTGAGAGCAACACCAATGCCCCCAGAACAAGTGACCAATTATCGTAAGTCGCACCCGCACCCAACAGCAAATAAATCAGGGTTGTGGTTAGATACCACAATGGGGGAAATTCGCTCCACCAATCCCGGAAAGGCAATTTGCCCGCATCTGCCAATGATGTGAGCGCATAGTGATACAGCCTATCACCACCAACGCCGATGCCACGTTCTACCTCAGCCGAAAAAAAAGGCTGATGCGCGATGAACAGCAGCAAACGAAAAACAACGAATAACACCAGCAATAAACGAAAATCATTCAGCAGAGTGCGTGTGGTGAGGGGTTGGGTCGCCATGAAATGTATTTCGCCAAGGATGGTTAAAGGTGAGAATGGATGCTAAATATCTTCTTTGGGTGGATTCGGCACAAAATGACTCAACGGCTCAATCAAATCCGCTTGAAAAGGGGCAAAAGCAAGGCGCAGTTGCGGCAGTGTCGCTTCCGGTTCATCTATGTCTAGCACCAACGCGGTATGCCCCGTTTCCAATTTGAGCGCGAGTTGCTCAATTTGGTCGTTGCTATAGCCATGATCCATCAAATTAGCGGCAAAGCGCCCGGTAACTTTCCCCAATAATCCACCGACCAACGCGCCTGCACCAATCGCAATGATAGCGCCCACACCCGGCAGTGCCAACGCGCCAAGCTGCACAATCCCTAATGCTGTCAGGGTTGCGCCCAATGCGCCACCTGCAATACCTCCTTCATCCGGGCTAAGGTCATCATCCAGAATCGTAATTTCGCCGTTATCCGCTTTCGTTACAATTGCCGCCCGATGCAGCGAAATAAATTTTTGCTCCTGCACAGCATCCAGCGCCCGCAGCAAATTCGCCCGTGATGGAAACACAACAACAATAATTCCCGCTGCCATATACGCCTCCCTAGCCGGGCAATCCATTTGTGCTGATATTATAACATGTCTCAAATGGGAAAAGATTTGCGAGACTGCTTGACAAGCCTATTTTTTCGATTATCATGATGAATGAATATTCATTCACTATTATGAACAAGCATTCAATTAACGATGACTAAAGCTAATGATGAAATTCAGGCACAACTGATTGCCGCCCGCCGCAACCAAATCTTAGAGGCGGCTGCCCGTGTTTTTGCCCAAAAGGGGTTTCATTCCACGACGATTAAAGAGGTGGCGAAAGAAGCCGGCATTGCCGATGGCACGATTTACAATTATTTTGAGAATAAGACGGCGCTGCTGTTAGGTATCTTTGAACGCATGAAAGATACAATTCTGAGCGATGCCAATCTGCCGGCACTTGCTACGCTTGACCTGCGTAGTTTCCTGAAGGCATATCTGCAATTGCCGTTGTTAGCGTTCCAAGCAGATGATTTTGCATTATTCCGCGTGGTCATTTCAGAAATTATGGTGAATCAAGAATTGCGCGACCTGTATACCCAAAAGATTTTAACGCCCACGCTCGCCATTGCTGAAACCCATTTTCAGCAGTGGGCAGAACAACACGGGATGACACCCCTCCACACCCAATTGGCATTGCGGGCAATTTCTGGCATGGTCATGGGGTTAATGCTACACCATATCATGGGGGATGAGCCGCTGCAAACGCATTGGGCGGAACTGCCTGATTTTTTGACCGAGTTGATTCTAAATGGATTACAGCCAGAGTCGTCGTAGCCGAGCGTAACTTTGTGCGCTGCTGTTTTCGTCTCACGTTTAAACATTTATCTCATCCATAAACACAAGGATACATCACAGTGCGGATTGCGATTGTTGCCCTCGGCAGCCGAGGGGATATACAGCCTTATATTGCTTTGGGGCAGGGCTTCAAGAATGCCGGTCATCAGGTGCGGTTGATTACGCATGAAAATTTTGAAACGTTGGTTACGGCATATGGCTTGGAATTTTGGACAATGCGCGGCAATGTTCAGGAGGTTGCCGAAAGCCAAACCATGACCGATTTGCTGGAAAAAGGCAATTTTTTCGCCATCATGGCATATAGTGCCAAAGAGGCGCAGCGCGTTGTCCTACATTGGGCGCAAGATGGCTTGGCAGCGTGTCGCGGGATGGATGTGATTATCGCTGGTATTGGTGGAGTATTTATAGGGCTGGCTTTTGCCGAAAAATTGGGGCTACCGCTGGTACAAGCCTATTATGCACCCTTCACACCGACCAAAGCCTTTCCGAGTGTTCTATTACCATCGGGTACGGCGAAATTGGGGCGTTATTTTAACCGCATGTCGCATTATTTTACGCAGCAAATGATGTGGCAAGGCAGTCGTTCTGCCGATGTCTCAGCACGCCGACAAGTGCTGGATTTACCCCCTGCACCGTTTTTGGGTCCCTTTCAATCGCCATATATGCGGCAGACACCGGTTTTATATGGCTTTAGCCCGGTGGTGATTCCTAGACCTGTTGATTGGAATGAGCGCACGCATGTGACCGGATATTGGTTTCTGGATGAACAGCCTAATTGGACGCCTCCCACCGAATTAATGGCATTTTTGCAGGCGGGTCCTACACCGATTTATATTGGTTTTGGCAGCATGAGCAGCCGAAAACCCCAAGAAACCACCGATTTGGTGTTACAAGCATTACGAGAAACAGGACAGCGGGCAATTTTGTTTTCCGGTTGGGGTGGGTTGCAAAAAGACCAACTGCCAGACACCGTATTCATGGTGGATTCAATACCGCATTCGTGGTTATTTCAACACGTCGCCGCTGTCGTTCATCATGGTGGGGCAGGCACGACGGCGGCAGGGTTACGCGCTGGTGTGCCATCCATTCTCACGCCCTTTTTTGCTGACCAACCTTTTTGGGGACAGCGCGTAGCAGCTTTGGGCGTTGGACCACAGCCGATTCCCCGCAGTCAACTAACCGTTGAAGCCTTAACGAAAGCCATTGAGCAGGTCATCAGCGATGTGAAAATGCGCGAACAGGCGGCGGAATTGGGGCGCAAAATCCGTGCCGAAGCGGGCGTTAAACAAGCAATCCAAGTAGTTGAACAGTGGTGGGGAAAACAATGATGGGTGAAAACTGCCGGATGGGTTGGGAAATTCCGGCAGTTTTTTGGAGTGATTTTATTGCAACAAGCGGGGCAATTCTATCGTCACACAGGCACCGCGTTCTGGCAAATTGTCCAGATGTACGATGCCGCCGTGTGCCAGCACAATTTGCTGCGTCAAATATAACCCTAGCCCTAACCCTTGTTGTTCGACTTTATCTCGATTGACTTGATTATAGGGGCGTAACGGATGGCGAGTTATTTCTATGGGAAGCCCAAGCCCGCTATCCTGAATTTGGACAAAAACGCGATGTTCGTCTGCCCAGCCTAACACATGAATCGGCTGATTAGCTGGAGAAAAATGGAGCGCGTTGGTGATAACTTCGGCAATAACATGTGTCAGGGCGTGCGAATGCCCCAGAATAGTCGGGTCATCGTCGCTTAGTTGTACCTGCATATTGCCCATCTCGTTGCGGTAAGCGAATTGGCGAGAAAGATTTACTGCCGTTACCAATGCCGACCAGACGGAAATTGCCAAACCTTTTTCACGGATGATGTCGCGGCTCATTAACCCGGTTTCTAAGTGTGTCATCAATACCATTTGTTCAACGACATGCAGTAACCGTGTGCTGCCTTCGCGCAATAATCCTAAGAGTTCGTCAACTTGTTCCCGCGAAAGATAATCCAATTCACGCGAGAGTAAATCTTGGGTCGTCGTAATGGATAACAGTGGGGTACGGAGTTCGTGGGCGACAATATGTGCCAAACGCGATTTAACTTCTTCTAATTGAGCAACGGCTTGATGAGCAATTTTGCGATGATACCCTAAACGGGTTTGAATGGCTTCCAATATTTCAGAATAAGAAAAAGGCTTTGTTAGATAATCATCCGCCCCGATTCGCATCCCACGCCGTAAATCAGCCCGGTCGGTTCGGGCAGTCAAAAAAATGAAAGGCGTTGTAGCTAAGACAGCATCTTGGCGCAAAGTTTCCAAAACCCCAAAACCATCCATACCTGCCATCGTCACATCGCAAATAATTAAATCGGGGTGGGCAGCCTGTGCCAAATCAATGCCCGCTTGCCCATGCGCCGCTTCAAAAACAGTAAAACCATCTAAAGTCAGCATCTGGGCTAAGTCTTCGCGCAGGTAGTCTTCATCTTCAATCACTAAGATTTTGGCCGTCGCCACTGTTTCAGAGGTGATGTAATCCATCAGATTGTTGGAAGTGGTGGTATCTAGCATGACCATAAGACATCATTTCTATCTATCTGTGCTTATTGATTTTATTATATTGCGGATTGTTACAGAAAAGAATTAAGAAAACGAGTTTTGTTTATACAAATTTAAGCCAGCGGGAAATCCTCGAACTGAAAATTTCCCACTATCGTAAGGATTGCTGCGGATGATTTATTTCAATGTTGGAATAGTGGCGTTGGCGGCGGGCATAATGCCAATGCGGGCAGCAGTGGGTAATTCTGGAAGGATACTATCTAAAGCCGCTTGCAAGCTCTCTATCGGATTTAAGAGCAGTTTTCGCACAAAATCAGCCTCCATATCGGATAGCCAGAGAACGCGCAAGCGGGCAGCATCGCGTGATATTTGGAATGCTTTATGAGCGCCAATCCGAAAACCCTCACGCTCAAAACGCTCAAATACGGCGGCATGGGATACCATGCGCTCATCCAGAATCCAATGTTCATAGGTGTCGCTGCCCGTGCCTTCTGGGCAAGCTGCCGCCAGAATTACCGTGCCACCGGGTTTTGTCACCAATGCTGCATGTGCCAGTGCCTTCTGGGATTGATACACATTGATGTCTTTGGGATGTCCGCCGGGCGAAACCAGCATCAAATCAAAGAGTGCTGCCACCGGAATTTGAAATCCCTGAATCACGCGCGGAATTGCCGCTTGCATCACATCTACAGGATGCCCGGCGATAGCATCTACAATCTGTTTTTTGCCATTGAGCAATGCATTTAATGCAAAATCTATGCGAATCAATCGCCCAATATCTTCAACATCTTCCCGCGCCGGATTGCCTGCATAACGCCCAATTTCTGCCCCGGCTTCGCGCAGCATGGCATGATTGGCATTAATGGTCTCTTTGCCCGCTAACCCGATTGCGGCGCTCTTAACGCCACCAGAAAAGCCCACAAATTGATGCGGTTCAACATTGCCAATGACCAACCGTATATCTGCCTTGAGATACTCTTTGTTGATATACACGGGGGTTTGGCGCTCAGTTTTGCCCAGATATTGTAGGTTGTCGTTATCTTCGCAATCGTGGCACAGCACCGGATAGCGGGCAATAATGTCATCGGGCAGCACCATCGCATATTCTTCCGGCGGCATGACGGGATGCGTGCCAGTGGCAATGATGAGGCGGATATTCTGTGGTTGAATGCCTAATTTTTCTAGGCGTGCCAGCAGCGGCGGCAGCAAATGGTGATGCGGTACTGGGCGCGTCTTATCATTGATGGCAATCGCAGCGGTTTCTGCCCCACGAAAATCATTAAATTGAATAGCCCCCACCGGATTATCCAATGCCGCATTAATTATCGCCAACGGGTCATCGGCGGCAGGAATATCTGCCGGAGCAATGGTTTCGATGTGCCAGCCATGATTTTCGGGCAAGGTCGCCGTGAGATAGGTTTTTCCATAAGGCAATCGTACTTCCATGAGCCATTCGCTTTCTGTGGCAGAACAATATAAAAGCTAGGTGAAACATAATTTTGTAGTTGACTCAGCATTCAATTCTTAGCACTTCGCGCTGATACCAAACGCAGTGCTTGCCGCCAACTGCGCCGTACAATCGGAAAGACCAACCCATGCCCATACCGCGAGAGCCACCACGCGCCTTGCACTTCCAACGACGGAAAAATCATGAAGTGCCGTTTGTGGATGCCGCGCACAATGGCTCGTGCCACATCGTCGGCAGTATGTTTGTTGCCAATAAGTTGATACAGTTTGACATCAGGATTTTGCTGTACCATTGGCGTATCCACAAAATGCGGGCAAAAAACACCAATATGGACGCCTGTTCCGTCCAATTCTACGCGCAGGGTTTGTGCCAAACTTAAGACCGCCGCTTTGCTTGCGCCATAGGTGGCTTCTTCGGGCGAACCCCCAAATGCCGCCACTGACCCCGCCAAAATCAATGAACCGCGTGTTTTTTTCAATAATGGCAGTACCATCTGAACTATCGCTACTGTGCCGAAAAAATTGACTTCGATGATACGCCGCTGTTTTTCTAGGTCGAGTGTTTCAAACATGCCGCTGTGCAAAATGCCCGCACAGTGAATCACGCCATCGAGCTTGTCTATGTTTGTCAACACTGCTTGGATTGCCTGTGGTTGCGTAATATCCACAACGACTGATGCAGCCTGAAGGTCATGCGCGGCTTGTGCCAAAGCCGTCGCGTTCACATCCCATAGAGTGAGGGTTGCACCGTGTTGGTGCAGCAATTGCGCCGTTGCCAAGCCAATGCCACTTGCGCCGCCAGTAATCAAAAAATGGTAATTTTTTAGCATTGTCCTGTCTCGTAATTCGATTTGTCAGCAAAATTTTATCTTGTAGCATACCATACCAAACACATCCCGACAGGATGTGAAATGCGCTATACTGACATTGAAAAGAGCCGTAACCAAATAGGACTTTCATTATGCCACGCAAAACATTTCTTATCGCTGTGCTGATTACTCTTAGTATCATTTTCGGTTATTGTTTGGTGCAATTTGATAAAATTGGTAATAGTTATGCGCTGTTGTGCGGGATGCCTGTATGGTTTTTGGCGTTTGTTGCCATTGTCGGCTTTATCATCAGTGGCATGTTATGGCGTCCGGTGCGTGAACCCGGCACATCAGTAGACACACCCAACTGGTTATTTTGGGCATTTGGTGGCATCTTTTTTCTGGCATTGGCGTTAGGCATTTTTTTCACTGAACCCATCGTTTGCACTGCCCGCGATGGTGATGTCTGTTATGAATCGGATACGGCATGGAATGTGCGTAACCGCGACGGTGGCACCTATACCGGGTACTATCGCAATCGGTGGATTTGGTATGTGGGTGATGCCATTGATACTGCGTTAAGCCCGCAGTATTATGGCTCACGGTCAGGCAGTTCTGGCGGCTCAGGGATTGGTGATTTATTTTCTGACATGGAATTGGATGATAGCGAAGCGGCAATCATTATTTTTTTGATTATCTTGCTGGTGATTCTAGCGGTTAGTTCTGCCTTCGTGCCGAATTTGTGGGTGATTGTGTGTGGCATTTCGCTGGTGTGTTTTTTCCTGACGATACTGCGTTTACATAACACCGAACTTGAGGAAAAACCCAAAAATGATGCTTTACAGGATACACCAATAGAAACACCACTCATGCCTTAACATCCACAACCTTGATTTATTGATGCTCGCTTGAGGAAAAAATCCTATGCCTGAGATTGTTATGAATGCGATTGGTATTGCCCACAACGCAGTTACCGAACCTGTGGATGCTGATTGGGGCAAAGTCGTATCTGAATTGCATATTCATGAAGATTATGTGCCGGGCTTGCAAGGACTGTCCGATTGGTCACATGTGGTCGTGATATATTCTATGCACGCGACACAATTTGACGCGGCAAAACATTTGGTGCGCCGCCCGCGTGACCGCGAGGATATGCCGGAATTAGGGATTTTTGCCCAACGGGCGCGGCATCGCCCCAATTTGATAGGCATCACTGCCGTAAAATTACTTACGGTTGAAAAGCATATCATTCGGGTGCGGGGCTTAGATGCAATTGATAGCACCCCTATTTTGGATATTAAGCCCTACGCCCCCGTATACGATGGTGTCAGTGAGCCGCTTGTTCCCGGATGGTTTATTCGGCTCATGCAAGGGTATTTTTAGACAAGTATTGGCTGAGGTTGTTTTTCGTTCAGGCGTTCCTGAACAACCATTTTCATGCCATATTTGGGGCGCAAACTAATATACGCTTCCAGTTCAACGCGATGTCCTGATGCTAGTGCCAGCGTGAAATGCTGCGCGATAGTAGCGACAATCAATTTCATTTCCATCATGGCGAAGGCATTGCCAATGCAAACCCTAGGACCGCCACCAAATGGAAAATAGGCATATTTGGGAATAGTCGGCTCATTTTCCGCACTAAAGCGTTCTGGCATGAACTTTTCCGGTTGCGGGAAAAAGCGTGGGTCATGATGTGTCGCATAGGGACTCACGGTAAAAGTTGCTCCCTTATGGAAAGTCATTCCGCCAATTTCAACATCACTGGTCGCTTCGCGCACGAATGCCCATGCAGACGGATACAGCCGCAGGGTTTCTTTAATAATCATCTCCAGATAGGGCAAGCGCGGTAAATCTGCCATAGTGGGCAAGCGCCCGCCCAGAACCGCCGCAAGTTCAGCCTGTAATTTCGCCTCTGCCGCTGGATTTTGGGATAGCAAATACCATACCCACAACAGGGCATTATAAGTCGTATCGTTGCCAGCTAAAAAGAGCGTGACGGTTTCATCACGCACTTGGCGTTCATCCATACCGCTGCCATCGTCGTCTTGCGCCATCAATAACATGGAGAGCAAATCACCACGGTCAATTTCGCCAGAGATACGCCGCGCTTTGACCATACCCAAAACCAATGCATCAATTTTCGTGGTGAGAGCCTTCACCCGGCGATTATGGTCGGTGGGCAGCCAAAGAGGGTATGCCGGTGTTTGTGTGCGTTCTCGGAACAAGAGTTGAAGTTCATCCATTAGCGCCATGATATTTTTCGCTTCATGGCTAATGTCTGTGCCAAACAAGGTTTGTGATGTAATCCCCGATGTGAGGCGAATCATATCTTGACCGATGTCGTGGACGTTATTGTTTTGCCAATGAGTAATCATCGCTTGCGTGTGCTGCACCATCATGTCGGCATAGCGGGCGATGCGTTGCGCGTGAAAAGCCGGTTGAATCAATTTGCGCTGGCGTTTCCAGCTTTCGCCTTCATTCATGGTCAGTCCTTGACCAATAAATACGCCCAGCGAATTTTTGATGAAGCGGTCTTTGCTCACGCTAGCGGCTTTGGCGACCAATACTTCATGAATTAAATCGGGGTGCAGCAGCAGATAATTATACGAATAGACAAACCGCAACCGCACCATATCGCCATAATTGCGGGCTGTGCTGAACAGCGCGAGGGGATTTTCTTGAAATTGGGTAAAATTACCGAACAACCAGTGTCCGGGCATGGTCGCATAGGGCATAGTGAATTCCTTCTTTCGATTGATGTTCGCTCTATAGCTGCCATGATAGAATAACCACAACATTCAACACAAAATATCCACTCCTGAACAGGTGTCGTTTAATTTATGGAACGTTACCGAGAAAAAACGCGCCAAGCCTTAATCCGCGCTGCGTATGATTTGATTATGGAAAACGGCTATGAACGCCTGACCATTGGGGCAATTGCGGAACGCGCCAATTATGGGCGCAGCACATTTTATTTGCACTTTGCTGATAAAGAAGATTTGGTGTGGGCAATCATGCAGCAGCATTTTGACGCCGAAAATCAACGCATAGATGGCGAGATTTTGCAGGCAGAATCTCCCCTGCGCGAATATTTGGGATGGCTGGCAATGTTTAAGGATGTGGCGCGTAATGCAGAATTTTATCGGCGCTTAGAGGGTACGACTGCTGCCGCATTATGGGAACGCACGCGCCAATATCTATTAATACAGACCCAAATTAATTTGGAGACGGGCAAATATTCGGCTTATATCCCACTGCCGATTGAATTTATGGCACGCTTTATTGTAGGGGCAACGCTGGAAGTGATGCGCTGGTGGGCAGAACATGATTATGCCCAATCCCCGGAAGCCATATCCCAAATGCTCTATTTGATGATCTTCCGGGAATTGCCAGTTGGAGTCGAAAATGCAGTTATTTTTGGCTGATACGCCATACGCGCACGATGTTATCACTGCCCGCCGAATAGAGAGTAGTGCCATTAGGGGCAAACATCAGATTTTGGATAGGTTTGGTATGCGCCACAAGCGTATGAATGATGCTTTTTTCAGCCAGAGACAGGATGCTGATTTCGCCATGCGGATGACCCAATGCCAACAAACGATTATCCGGGCTAAAGGCAATGGCGAGTGCCTCCTGATTCAGTGCCGTGCGATTCAATAAATCACCAGAAATTGCGTCCCACAGCCACAGATTTTCGCCATCATCACTTGCCGCCAGCATCGTACTATCAGGGGAAAACTGCAAGGCAATAATGTTGCTATCGTCGCCTGTGACCCAAGACTGAGCTAATTTGCCTGTTTGCATATCCCAAATTTCGATGCTGCCATTAATGCCACCGGCTGCCAACCAGCGCCCGTCGGGACTGAACGCTAGGCGTTTCACAACAGAACTTTCGGAACGCAGCGTAAACACGGGTTTGCCTGTGACTGTATCCCACAAATAGATTTTCTCCGAGAGGCTTGCCCCTGCCAGCAGCGACATATCCGGGCTGAATGCCAAATCATTCATGCCGACTTCAGCCTCATACATGACCAACAGGCGTTTATTCTCGATGATGTCGTAAAGAATAGCATCGTCACCCGCGGCGGTGGCTAAGAAGCGGTCACTATCGCCCGCCGCAATCACCGGATAATAATCGTTTTGAGCGATAACTTGTTCATAGCGTGGGGCAGCATCCGCCAGCGTATAACGCACGATACCATCCCCCGCAGTCGCTTCGTAGAAAAAACGACCGTCGGGCGAAAATGCGCCTTTATTATCATCCAAACGGGCAAACTGGGTAACTTCGCTCAGATGGGAAATATTTTCGGCTGTGATGAGAAGATATTCTGGGTCAGGCACAGCCAGCCGCCCGGTTTCCATAACGAGTGTCACGCTGCCAGTTTCATCCTCACCGTAGGCAGCCACCCAGATATGATAATTGCCATCGGCGGGCAGTTTAAAATTGCTGATGCGGGCATTATTGCCGCCAGTGCCGCTGTCATCATCAAAAGCAATGGGCGTGCCATCGTCCGTTAATAACAGCACAATGGGGTCAATATCGCTATCAGTCGTCCGCAGCGTCACCAATGTGCCAGCGTTGCCCTCAAATACCAAATGAAGCTGCTGCCCAGCTTCGTCAATCAATGCCGTTTGTGCGCCACCATCAGCCGCTAAACCGCGCTCCATGATGCTAGTCTCCTGCATCTCAAATACGCGCTTCCAATCTACTAAGCCGCGTTCCCAATTCGCCAATTCTACATAAATTTCTGCCCGGAAGCGCAGCGCACCAAGATAATCCGGACTCAGTTCCAATGCCGATGTTAAATCAGCGATGGCTTGCTCATATTTTTCTAAGTGATAGTACGTCAAGCCACGATTGAAATAATGATACGGGCATTCATGTTCACAGTTGGGATCAGTTTCAATGGCACGGGTGTAATCTTCCATGGCGCTGGTGTAATCTTCGGTCTCAAAATAACTATATGCCCGCCCGAAATATCCCAAACTAAGCGGCGTATAGCCCGCCTCTAATGCTTGCGTATACAGTGGGATAGCCTCACTGTATTGCTGGGCATCGCGTCTTAATTGGGCTTGTTCAAACACAGCACTGGCATCGGTTGTGGGTGTCACCACAACAGTTGCGGGTATAGAAGGTGCGCCAAATAAATTACGTCCAATCAACACCACCACCAAGACGATAATCAACACTTCAATGATGATAATCGTCGGACGCTGCGGCGGGATTTTGCGGCGTTTGTCTTTTTCAGGATAATCGCTCATGCGGGTTACTCCCCATAAAGGCTGTGTAACGGTGTAGGCAAGGCATCAATACTCTGTTGGTTTTTTTCGCGGCGATAGTTGACCAATGCTTCGTCGCCTTTGGTTTCTGCCCATTTGATGAGGGTATCGCGTTCCCCAACATAATCCATCAATGGTACAGCGAAGCCACACGACGTTTGCACGCGGTCAATTTCTGCCACAATGATTTGGCGTGTTCCGGGCAACAGCATGAAATGCGGGCTAAGGTCGTCCCATTCCCGCATATTGGGCAATATCACCTGTCCCTGACCATAGAGGCGGAGGATTTTCGGTGCGCCCACAAACGCACAAAACATGAAGGTGATTCTGCCATTCTCTAGCAAGTGCGCTGATGTTTCGTTGCCGCTGCCCGTAACATCCAAATATGCCACACGGTTAGGCGATAAAATGCGAAAGACGTTATAACCCTTGGGCGATAAATTGACATGCCCATCGGCATCTAATGGGGCAGTCGCAACAAAAAAAATGGGTTGTTGACCAATAAATTCTTGCAAATCATCTGTGATATGTTCAAATACCTTACCCATTATCGCATCCTTAAAATAATCAATCCTGCCCGCCGCCCAGACAATACAAAAAGCGATACAGATTTTGAGAATGACGTGCTGAAGCCTTCTTTTTTGTTCGTAGACTTTATTGATTATACGTGTTTTTGTAGGTACTTCCATCATTGCCCGGTATTGGTGATGGATAAATATAACCATTCGTACAAAAGCCTCTGTTTCGTTTTCACAGAACTTCGCATAATAGCGGCATTCATCCATTGTGGATTTTGAGACGACTATGCACCAAATATTTCGGGCGATAGGTTTGCTTTGGCTCTGTTGTTGCCCAACTATCTTATTGGCACAATCAGAACAATGTGCTGCACAAATACAAGCTGCCTTATGGGAACTGATGAGCGTTTGCGGGGAAATAGGACGTAATCAAAGCTGCTCGCTTAACCAATATTCTGATTTATCCCAGATAGAAACAGTTGAAACGGATACACCGGCTTTTGCTGCCAGCCTGATGCAAGTGCAAGCCAATTTGCCAGATAGTTTGCCGGAACGCAATGTTACTCTGCTGCTGCTGGGCGCTGTCCGCTTGGAAAAACTGCCCGGAAGCATCGTCCCTGAATTCCCCATCATGACCAACCATGCAGTAAATATTCGCCAAAGCCCATCTTCGGTAGATTGGATTATTACCGAAATGCCGGCTGGTCGTCTGTTGACCGCTATCGGACGCAATGCTGCCGGGGATTGGTTGCAAATACGCTTGTCAGATGGAGATGGCGCGGGACCCCAACAAGATAATACAGGTTGGGTTTATGCTCAGAATGTGACCCTAGAGGGGGATATTCAATCGCTGCATATTGTGAATCTACCGCCACCAGAGCGCCCGATGCAGCTTTTTCAATTTGAGTCACACTCAGAAGATTGTATTGCCGGGATTTTGTTACAGACGCCGCCCGATGCTGGTTGGATCGAATTACAGATTAATCATGTGCTGCTGCGCCTAAATGCCACTGTTTTTCTGCAAGCGGCAAAATCAGGGGATATGATATTGCGCGTCCTAGAAGGTGTTGTCAAAGTCACCGCGATGGGCGTTCCTGTGGATGTGCCAGCGGGCGCGGAATTGCGAATTCCCTTGAATGAATTGGGATTGCCGAGAGGTACACTTGCTTTGTTAGAAGCGTATCCACATGAGGCGATTGATTTTTTGCCTGTTGAATTTTTACCCCATTTGATTAATACCCCGCCCATTTTGGATTCAATGACTTTAGACCAATTGCGGCAAGCCAATAGTCCGCGTGCGGGTGTTTGGTTGGTTAAATACGAGATACCCCATGTGAATTGTTTCGATGGGCAGTATATTTTGCAATACAACACTGCCGAAATTATGCTGCCGACAGATGCGAATACCTTATTTTTTTACCAGACACCCCTCACCCGCACCGGAACAGGCACTTATACAGGAACACGCACTTACCAAATCCTGAGTAATAGTTTGCCCATTGGCATTTCGACGGAAGTGTATACGTTGCGCGTGCATTCGCCTACTTACATCGAAGCTGAATTAACAGGCATTTGGTCATTTACCGATGCGGGCAGTTGTCCGGTCAATAATCGCTTTCAGATGCGCTTTTTGCGCTAATGTTGAAGTCGTCATCATTGCCCTAACCCCCAATAATTGGGGGATTTTTTTTGCTATTTTAGGACTACACTTTGACCAGATAATGTTATTCGGTCAAAGTGTAGCGAGAGGTGGTGTTATGGGCGAAAGTGATATTGGTGACGACATAGACCAGCGCATTTTACAAGCCGCAGAAGACTCTTTCATCCGGTATGGATTTGATAAAACCACACTGAATGATATAGCCCAATCTGCCGGAATTGCCCGCAGCACACTTTACAGCCGTTGGAAGAAAAAAGAAGCATTGTTCGTCACATTGTTGATGGATGAGTTAGAACGCTTCACGGAGGGCTGGTTGGCACGGGTGGAGGCTGACCCGCAAGGGGGAACATTCGCGGGTATCTTCAAAAATGCGCTGATTGTGATGTTTGAAAGCCCGTTTATCACAGCGTTGTACAAGAATGATCGGCAAGTCATGGGCAGTTTTGTCCACAAGATGAGCAGCGGTAGTTTTTAT
Organism: Anaerolineae bacterium; assembly: GCA_022842885.1. GTDB lineage: Bacteria > Chloroflexota > Anaerolineae > Aggregatilineales > Phototrophicaceae > JALHOR01. The sequence goes on along the minus strand of JALHOR010000016.1, from coordinate 1,943 downwards.
ATCCAGCGGTTGCAGACGAACCAGATGTTTTTGCAACAGCTACAACAAGCGGGCATCGTGCGGGCAGATTTGGATGTTGCCAGTTTTGCCTACATTACCAATTGTCTGCATTATGGTCTTTTAACCATGAGCGACCTGATTCCACAAGAACATGCGCCACCTGTAGATGCCATCATGGCATCGCTGATAGAAACAATTGAACGCATGGTCGCACCCGCAACACCCGGCGATAGCGAAGCTGGCAAACAAGTGATTCGCCAATACGCTGTCATAGCACAACAAGGCATGGCTGATTTTCGCAAGCAATTTACGTCACCCTGATAGGGAACATATCAAAGAGGGGAAACATGAATACAAAACAACCCGTTATCCAGACGGAAAAACTGAGCAAAGCCTATAAAACCAGTGGGCGCGAAACGCGGGCGTTGGATGCATTAACATTACAAGTCCAACCGGGGGAAATTTTCGGCTATTTGGGACCGAATGGCGCGGGTAAAACCACGACGATTCGCTTGTTATTGGATTTTATTCGCCCGACATCGGGAACTGCCCGCGTGTTGGGATTAGATGCCCGCGCTAACAGTGTTGAGATTCATCAGCACGTTGGGTTTATGCCCGGTGAACTGAACCTATGGAAAAATCGGACGGCGTTGCAAGTCGTTCAATATCTTGCCAGCGTGCGCGGCAATGTGGCAGTGCAACTCAAAGAAGCACAGCACATCTCAGACCGTTTACAACTCGATATGAGCAAAAAAGTCCGCGATTATTCAACCGGCAACAAGCGCAAATTAGGCTTGGTGCTGGCGCTGATGCACAAACCATCATTGCTCATTCTGGATGAACCTACCAGCGGACTTGACCCTCTGATGCAGCAAACCTTTAACCAGATGATGCTGGAAGTCAAAGCTAGTGGTAGCACCGTGTTTTTATCATCGCATGTCCTCAGCGAAGTACAGGCGATTTGTGACCGGGTAGGCATCTTGCGCGATGGGCAGCTAAAAACGGTTGAAAGTGTCGAAAGTTTGATGCACGCGGGCTTCCGTAAAGTATCGCTTTATTTCCGGGATGCTGTGCCAGCCGATTGGAAAGCCCGCATTGAACACGTATCGGGTGCCAGCGATGTAGTGGTGAATGGCAAAGAAATCAAACTGCGTTTGGTTGGCGATTTTGACCCACTATTGCGGGCAGTAAACAATGGCTATGTGCAGAATATTCAGGTGGAAGAACCGAGTTTGGAAGAAGTGTTCCTGAAATTCTATGGTACAGAAGCGATACGGAATAACGGCGTGGGCAAACTGGAGGCAATCAAATGAACGGCGCAATCTTTATCGAGACGCTCAAACGTAATTGGCGACAAATGCTCTATTGGGGCATCGGCGTGGGCATTCTGGGCTATTATATTGTGGCAGTGATTCCCAATGTGGATACCCTAACGCAATATACGGATTTGCTCAATTCGATGCCGCCCGTGATGTTGCAAGCCTTCGGCATGAAAGATGCTGCCGTAATGACCACGCCGGAAGGCTTCATTGCTTTCGGTTTCCTGACGTATGCGCTGCTGCTGCTGTTGGTCTATGCTGTTTTAGCGGGTTTGAATATTACCGCTAATGAAGAAGATGATGGCATTCTGGATATGGTATTGAGTTTGCCTGTGAACCGCTGGCGCATCGTGACCGAAAAATTTATCGCCTACAGCCTCATCATGATAGGCATTGTGCTGTTGAGTTTTGTAGGGTTGCTGGCTGGGATGCAAGCGACGAGTTTGGTACTCGATGTGACTGTTTTATTCGTCAGCACCATCAATATGCTGCCCGGCTTACTATTGGTGATGGCAGTGACGACCTTCATTAGTTTGGTCGTGCGGCGCAAAGGCACAGCCATCGGTTTGGTGATTCTGTTTATCATCACCAGTTACTTTATCAACTTCATTGGCAATGCCGCCA
>JALHOR010000015.1 GCA_022842885.1 Anaerolineae bacterium | reverse complement strand
GCCCGGTTTTTATGTATTCTCTGCGCTGAATCGCAACCCGCGTCATGGGGCATGGGTCGGTATCGGCGTGGGTCTTTTGCTAGGCTTTGGTGGGGCGCTGGTGGGTGCTTTCATCAGCGCAGCAGATTTGATTAATGCGGCGCTGGTCTTGTGGGTAGTCGCTTTAATCATCGGCATTGTGCTGACGACACTGGGTATTGGGCATGGCACCCATAACCAAACGGCAACGCTGCGACAGCGTGTCACGGATTTTGCCTATGGCTTGCTGCTGCCCACTTTCGTGATTGTGATGGCGATTGTGGTTTTTCCGATGATTTGGAACATTGTGTTGGCATTTCGTCCGGTGCGATTGCGCGATTTGCCAGATTTGCAGTTGTTCGCCTTCAATGATTTATCGCTGGAAAATTTTGAGCGCATGTTCAACACGCGCGGTTTTACCGATACGTTATTACGCACCTTCATTTATACGATTAGCGGCACATTGCTGGCAATTTTGCTAGGATTTTTGGCGGCGTTGGTCGTCAAAGATAGTTTTCGTGGGCGCAATATTGTTCGTGGCTTTATGCTGTTCCCCTACATCGCGCCGATTGTGTCGGTGGCGCTCATTTGGCAGTTGCTGCTCAACGCGCAGTTTGGCTTAGTCAACGAAATGATTGATGCGCTCGGCGGGCGGCGCACTGATTTTTTGAATACGCCCGGCGTGGCATTTACATTTGTGATTTTGTTCCAAGCATGGCGCTATTTTCCTTTCGCATTTTTGTTCATTCTCGCTCGCATCCAAGCCATCCCCGATGATATTTATGAAGCCGCCAAAGTGGACGGCGCTGCCCCCAGCCAACGCTTGTGGTATGTGACGCTGCCGCAGTTACGGGCGGTGTTCGGCACGTTGTTCTTGCTGCGCTTCATCTGGACATTCAATAAATTTGATGATGTCTATTTACTGACAGGTGGCGCAGCCGGGACGAAGCTCATCACTATTGAAGTTTATGACCAATTATTCGGCGCTCGCAATGTGGGGGCTGCCTCTGCCACCGCGCTGATTCTGGCGGCGGTTTTGATTGTGGTGGTGCTGATTTATTTCCGCTGGTTCATGGTGGAGGAAAATTAATCATGGCGCAGACTATCCCCGCCCGCATCTGGACTCGTGAAGAAATTGAACTGGTCATCGGGCGCGTTTTAAAAATCGTGTTGATTATTTTCTTTTTGTTGATTACGGTTTTCCCATTTTATTGGATGCTCAACCTGAGCGTGCGTGATATTACCGATGTGTTGCAAAATCCCACGCGCTTAATTCCGACGGGCGACCAACTCATCAATTTCTGGAAGCCTTATCAGGCGGTCTTGGTAGATTTTCGGTTTGGCACTTTTATCATCAATAGCGCCCTAGTCTCGGTGATTACGGTCATTTTGACATTGTTGCTGGCAATTCCCGGCGCTTATGCTGTCACGCGCTTGCAATTTCGTGGGCGCAATCGCATGAATCAGGGCATTTTGCTGGTGTATATGTTCCCGGCAATTGTGATTGGCATTCCATTATTTGTGATTTACAGCCAATTGGGGATACGTGGCAGTTTGCCGGGCATTGTGGTCTTGTATATGTCGGGGACGCTGCCTGTGGCATTGTATATGCTGCGAAGTTATTTCCAGACGATTCCGGCAGAATTGGAAGAAGCGGCACTCATTGATGGCTGTGGACGTTTAGAGACGATTTGGCGGATTGTGCTGCCATTGTCTGTTCCGGCGGTGGCGTCGGTGGGATTGTATACCTTCATGATTGCGTGGAACGAATTTTTATTCGCCGTACTATTCCTGACGGATGCCCCGCAAAGTTGGACGCTGCCGCTTGGGTTGGCGCAACTCAATACGCAGGAAGTCCCGCGCACCTATTTGATGGCGGGGTCGGTCATTATTACCGTGCCGATTATTATCTTGTTCTTTGGGTTTGAGCGTTTCCTGACCAAAGGCTTAACGGCAGGCGCGGTGAAAGGTTGATGCCACCCGTATCATTGCCGCACGTAGACCACCACTTGCCAGAAACCAGATTGCTGCTGTGCCTGTTTTTGTAAGCCGTTGGCAGCGACAATGGCTTCTACTTTGTCGCTGGAATGCACAAAAAATCGGAACGGATTGCGCCGCAGCCGAAAGTACAGGTTAAATACAGGCTGGACAAGATAGCGTGTCCACCAGACATCGCGTGGATACACCAAGCCTAAATAGCGTCCTGTTTTGGCGGCGGCGGCTGTTACCAACGCCTGCACATCGGGGTAGCAGCAAATCGCGCTATCCAGCGTCACAATATCCGCCGGGGCAATGTTATCTGCCAGCGCCACGAAATCGCCAAAATGATACGCGGCTTTATCGGCATAGCCGCGCCGTTGTGCCTCCTCTTGCGCCAATGCCAAATATGCCCGCGATGCATCCACATCTACGGTGCTGGCTGCACCGGCTGCCATCAATTCATGCTGAATCGCACCAATGCCGCCGCCAATATCTAATACGGTCAACCCCTCCACACCGAATGATTTTAACAATGTGACCAACCGTTTGGTCATGCCGCCAACGCCTTCGCGCCGATAAGCGTCTAAATCGCCGCGCACCAATTTCGTATCAAAAAAGCGGTCAGCCCCCTGACAATGCGGACAACATTCGGTCATACCCTGTGCCTTTTTATCGTATATGGTTGTGAAAATAATGCTGAGTGCTGAGGACTAAGTGCTGAGTCAAATCGAATAATTGTGATAAAGATTGTGTCCATAGCTCACCAATTAAACTATGATTTTTCTAATGTAACCGAAACGCTTATTTGCCAGTACCTACGGCTTGCGCTGTTTCAAGATAGGCGCGATGGCATTCCAAATACGCTCTTGCACTTGGCGGCTGATGCCGAAAAAACTCACCCATGCGCTAATTTCATAGCCGCCTTCGTCCCACACATACGCCGGGGGCAAATAGGCGTAATTGCCGTTGGCATAGGTGATGAGCAGGGGATGTTTATACCCCATTTGCTGCGCGGCAATCCGCAACTGCACGGCATTCTCGCTGAAGGTTTCGCCGGGATGCCCAACCAACACACTGTCGCCAATGCCCACCAGCATGATTTCTAGCGGCAGTTGGTTATTTTCCAATTCTGGCAGCAGTTGCAGAAAATCGGGTGTCAAAGTGCCGGGGAAATAAGGTTCGCTGGGGTCAGCTTTGCCATTGACGACAATGCGGTCTGTCCACACGCGAACTTGTTCAGCGGTGACAATGGCTTGGTAAACGCGCAGCACTTCGTCGGCGACCGCTTGCCCCAATTCTTCGGCTTCAGAAAAAGTGCCACCTGCTCTATCCCCGATGTTCCAATGGTCACGTTTGCCTTCTTGGAACTTGCCATAATAATCTACCAAATCGCCCAACGTGCCAATGGGGTTGCCTTGTGTCAATCGCGCTCGGACAACGCTGGTCATGGGGTTAGCATCGCCTGCGCCACCGGGAAAGAACAACGCGACGCTGTTGTTTGCCAGCGTTTTTTCGATGATGCGGCTGAAATAACCGGGGTAATCGCCAGAGATAAACAAATTATCCGCGCCCATCACCACCGCATGGCAGCCAAAAGAACCCATTACAGCCAACGGCTTATTATCGAGCGTTTCAATCCGTAAGACGCCCAGTGCCGGGTCTACCGGGCGGTCTAGCCAGCGGCGATTGATGTGCCAATGGTGCAATAAGCCGATGCCGCTGCCAAAACGTGCTGGTTGGCGATGGTTATAAGCAATCAAAATCGCTTCAGCGATGCGGTCTATCAGCGAAAAATCCCATTCGCTTTCGATATGCGTGGCGGGACCTGAGTGAGTATGGGTGGTTGCAATAAAAATATCTTGCCCAAATAACCCACATTGGGCGCTGACACGCTGGCGAATTTGGGCGACATCTTGCGCCCGCAGATAACATAATTCCACGCTGCATAATGCCAGCGAAAAACCGCGCGTTTGCAAGACCACTGCCCGCGCATGTAAATCATCATGCACACCAATTGAGGGATTATTGCGCGTGGGGTGGGTATAGCCATAGAGCATTGCCCCCACTTTGGGCGTGATAACCGTTTTGCCAACGCCAGCCATCAACATAAGCGTTATCCTTTGATACCAGAGAGTGTGACACCCTGAATAAAATAGCGTTGCAGCAGGAAAAACAACCCAATCATCGGCAAGATAATGATGGTGGAAGCCGCCATCAACAAATGATACGACGTGGAATATTGCGAACTGAATGCGGATAACCCTAACGTCAGCGTGCGAATCTCTTCACTTTTAACTACCACGAGGGGCCATAACAAACTATTCCAGCTATCCAGAAACACAAATACCGCCAGTGCCGCCAATGGCGCTTTGGATAATGGCAACACAATGTGTTGATAACAATAAATTTCGCCTGCGCCATCAATCCGGGCGGCTTCAAACAAATCATTGGGCAGCGTTTGGATATATTGGCGCATCAAAAAAATGCCAAAGGAACTCATCATGCCGGGGATAATCACCGCGCTAAAACTATCTAGCCATTTGAAGTCGCGCATCATCATCCACAATGGAATCATGACTACATGGAACGGAATCATCAGCGTTGCCAACACAAAAATGAACAGGATATTTTTACCGGGAAAGTGATATTTGGCGAACCCATAACCCGCTAAACTGCAAAAGAATAAATTTAAGCCGGTGGTCATGCCAGCGACATAGACACTGTTGAAAAAATAGCGGGCAAACGGCGCAGTATTCCATGCATCCACATAATTTTGCCAGCGGATTTCGGTGGGTAGCCATTGGACTGGCACAGTAAAAATTTCTTTTGGCGGCTTAAGCGATGCTGAAATCATCCAGAACAGTGGCAAGCACACGACGACCACGCCGACTAAGAGCAGTCCGTGAAATAAAATTCGCTGTCCCCAATGCCAATGAGTACGGCGGGATTGCGGTGGTGCAGAAGTTGTCGAAAAAGAGGATGCAGCCGTCATGTGTCGTTTTCCTTGTAACCACCTTTAGCGATAAGACGAGCGCGTTCTGTGACAAGTTCTATACGATTAAATTGCAATACCCTTTCAGTTACTCTGCCATTTGCTGTCAAAGGTTCAATGAGACCCGTTTCCGCAAGACGAAAATGTGTTTGCCACTCATGGCGACGCGGATGAAATAAAGTCACCACATCTCCCGTTAAAGGGTCACGGGAACAAATATCGCTCCCTTTGTGTCGGTTACAATCTGCACAGGCAAGACAAAGATTGGTCTCAATAGTATCGCCGCCATGTTTTTCAGCGTAGATATGATCAATTTCGTGTGCAAAAAATGCATAAAATTCATGTAAACAGCAATACTCACAACGCGATTTTGCCCGTTGAATAACCAATCGGCGGAGAGACTCAGAGATATAAGTCATTCGTTTTCCGCCAATTTTTCTTGAGCGCGGACTTTTAAACGACGAATAAAATGCTCTACTTGCAGATACATATCCAATTCAGCCCGTTCTGCATCATTCAAGGTCGCATTGCGATTGCCATCCAGTAAATAACGCAGACGTTCCTGTACTGCCGCAGAAGGGCGCAGTGCCAAGATTTGTTCGGGTGTGGGGGCGGATAACAAAAAATCCATCACTTCGTCAGTGGGTGATTTCTCTAAAACTGGGGTTGCCATATGATGCTCCTGCAAACTTTGTTTTCTGAAGTTCAGTTTACCCTGAAATTTAATTTGCAAATCAAGAAAATTGACCTACATCATACTTAGATTTCTTCTCGTTCCCGCAGCAAATAAAGCTGGAAAATGGTCAACACCAGCAGCAGCGCAAACAACACCAGTGACATTGCCGATGCCCGCCCCAAGTTAAATTTGGCGAAGGCTTCTTCATAAATCATCAAGCCTAAAACATTGGTGGCGTCGTTGGGACCGCCTTTGGTGATGAGAAATTGATAGGCAAAACTCTGGAAACCCGTGATAAAGGTGACGACAATCACAAACATGTTCGTCGGGCGCAGCAGGGGCATCGTAATCTGCCAGAAAATTTGCCGCGTATTCGCGCCATCTACCCGTGCTGCCTCATAATATTCTACCGGGATATTTTGCAGCCCATTCATAAAGATAATCATGTAGTAGCCAAACACGCGCCAGATAGACACAATCATGACGGCAATAGGCGCGGCTTGTGGGTCAGTAATCCAATTAATACCTGCCCCCATGTTAAACGGCGCAACAAATAACGTATTAATTGCCCCTTGCTGCTGATATAACAAGCGCCACACAATCGAAATCACCGTTTCGGAAAGCAGAATCGGCATGAAATACAGCGTGCGATAAATGCCGCGTCCTTTAAACTCCTGCACAAAAATCAGCGCAAATCCCAAGCCGATTATCCATGTGGGCAGCGCATAGCCCGCCACAAATCGCAGCGTATTGACGAACACTTTCTCAAAACGGTTGCTTTCCAGCAAAAATTCGTAATTGGCTAACCCAATCTCTTGCGCTGGACGCAGCCCGTTATAATCAGTCAGGCTGTACCGCGCCGCCGAAAAAATAGGATAATACGCGAAGATGGCGAAGAAAATGACCGCAGGCAATACAAATGCCAACCCCCACAATTTGCGGCGGGTATACATATTCAGCCGGGTGAGCATGAAACGTTGGGATGGGGCTAAACGAACAGGTCTATCCATATGCTGAAGACCACTGGTGTGATTTTGGGCGGGTGATGTGAAGTTAGATTTAATAGTACGTTTGATGATGGGCGACCACATCAGGTCGCCCCTCCGAAAAGCAGGTTTCGCGTAGGGGATGACCTGCGTGTCATCCCACAAATTACCGAAATATTCTTTACTAACACCTACTTTTCTATGGATTAATCACTGCGGTAAATTCTTCGGCAGCGCCAGCCAGAGCTTCGGTTACATCTGCGCCTTCAAATAAGATGGATGCCAATGCTCGCCCGAAGATGCCGCTGGCTTCAAACCCGTTGGTAATGACGGGCAATGAGGGCGCCCCTGCCATATCGGCGATGAACAATGCTGCAAAACTGCTTTCCATGACTTCGGTATTTTCTACCAAGGTGGTGCGCGGTTGCAGCAAGAGTGTTTCGGTCAAATAGCGTTCCGGGAAACTGGACATAAAAAATGCCAATTGTTGCGCGGCGGCTTGTTCTTCCGGTGTGCTGGCGGCATTCACAAATAAGCCATACCCATAAGTATAACTGCCCGCCTGATTGACGCCTTCGGCAAAGCGCGGGGTTGGCACAATGACCAAATCATCAATCAAATCAGGATTTTGGGCTTGTAACACCTGCGCCTGATACCAAGGACCTGAAAGATGCATGGCAACGGTGCCTTCATAAAAACCCATCCACGCCGGCTGAATATTGGGGTCGCCATACATTTCCGACCAGTCTTTGACGAAGTTCACTGCTTGTACCCAACCCTCATCACCAAAAGAGGCTTCGGTCTTATCGTCATTGACGATGCCACTGCCCAATTGATACGCCAATGTTGCCGTGACCACCAGCGGGTCAAGTTGTTCATCTGGCACAGGATAGGCAAAATCAAAGGCACGCTGCGTCAGATTACCCGCATCATCGCGTTTGGTCAGCGCCGGGGCAATTTCCAGCATGTCTTCCCATGTCGCCGGGGCATCGGCTACCGGGTCGAGTCCCGCTTCTTCAAACAAGGTGGTGTTGATATACAGCGCATAATTGCCGATTTCAGTGGGGAAACCATAGAGCAAGCCATCATCGCCTACAAATGCCGCGATGCTACCTTCCAAGTATTCTGCCACAATATCATCCGTAGAGTCATAACCGAGTAGGGCGGCATCCACCGGGGCAACCGCACCCGACGGAATTAAATCCGGCACACCCTGAATCACGACATTAAACAAATCGGGACCTTCGCCGCCGGCAATGGCGGTGAATAACGCGATGATATATTCGGTATCATTGGCAGACGGCGGAATCACATATTCGACCTTAATGCCGGGATTTTCTGCTTCAAATTGGGCAATCAGTTCGCGGTCAAGCGCCTCACGCGGGGGATACGCATGTGACCAAAACGTGACGGTGACTTCCTGCGCGGAAACCAACCCAGATAGCAAAAGGAGCAGAACAGGTAACAAGAGCAGCATACGACGTAAGGATTTCATCAACAATTCTCCTATCGGTAAAATGAATGAAATATTTTGCAGTGTTGTTTTTCCAACCTCACCCCCAACCCCCTCTCCATTGCATGGAGAGGGGGAGTCACGCATACGGCAGTTAGAGTGGGTAAGTGAGTTAGTTTCATGAATTATTAGCCAAAATTCACCTATGGAAACTCGAACCATGGACGATTGTGCATGGGTTCATCTTCCATGTCCGGCAGCGGAATCGATTCGGATTGCAAGAGAGCCTCTGCGCCGCCAAAACGGTCTACGCGGTATTCTTCGGCATAGGTCATGCCATGTTTCGCGCCGATTTGGGCATATTGATAGCGCAACCACATGCTCAAAAATGGGCGTACATTGCCGCTTGTAATTGCTGCATCCAATGCCGGGAAACGCCGCCCCCAGGTTGCCATTTGTAAACGCGATTGATTGAGCGTATTTTTCATCATTTCGACATGTGCCGCTAATGCGTCAATGCGCCGTTCTAGCACGCTGCTGATGTCTATGGCACAGGTAACGCGGGGCAGTTGGCGGGCATAATACCAGCGTTCACACACCGAATGCGGTTGCAATCCTTCTGCCAAGTGTTCGGGATGATGTTTATCAAACGTGGCTGTCCAGTAGGCTTCTTCAACGGCTTGCGCTGTCACGGTATGGTCAAGATTAGGCTCGTACTGAGCATAGGGGTCAAAAGACATCACGGCATAAGGGCGATGTTGGCGAAAAAGGCGAATAAATTTTTCGCGCAGTGCCACCCGCGAAACATCACCCAAGGTATCGGTCACATAACCGAGTTCAACAATCTCCTGAATGCCCAAAATTTTGGCGGCAGTATGCATCTGCTCGGTGTTGATGCGAATCGTGTCTTCGCGGCTCAGACCAATCGAATCAGTTTCATCGTTGGTCACGCGCACCATGACCACGCGCCAACCGTCGTTGGCAAAATGAATGATTTGCCCGCCACAGAATGCCGCCGCATCATCGGCGTGAGGCGCAATGACCAAAACAGTTTTTATCATGTTGGCTTCTATGAACAATTAAATAACGATTTGGATTTCTATCTCATGGAAAGCGTAGCGTAAAACGGGGAGTTCGTCAACCAAATGGAAGGTGTTTTTGCGGGGAAGGCTATAACCCACAATGGCACAAAGAAGCGTTTAAAAATAGTGCTGAGTGCTTGAGGACTAAGTGCTTAGTCAAAGCTATCAGCATTCAGCGATCAGCTTTAGCGAATCTGCAAAAGCATTTAAAATCTAAAAATTGCTAAAAGCGCCAAAAACAGTTGAAAAATCTTGGCGCTCTTAGCGGTTTTACAGTTACATAATATTATTCAGCGCGGACGTAATCCAATGTCCACGTCACTGCCCAAGTTGCGCCGCCGTCGCTAGTGGTTTCATAGCGCCATGCGAAGCCATCTTCGGTGATATTATCAAAAATTTCGCGGGCGCCATTATCCCCGGTGAGCGCAAAATTATCATCAATGAAGCGCATGGCATAACCTGTGAACGAGTTGGTGTCGGCATCCCAAGTACCAAGCCAATTGGCGAATCCGCCGGGGTCGGTGTCTACCCATCGTTGTTCCCATCTGCCGCTATTCACGTTATATTTTCGCAAGCTCCACGCTTCAAACGGGTTGCCCGCCAAGGGACCAATAAAATGTTCAAAGATGATATTGCCGCCGAGTTCATACGTGTGAATGGTATGTAACTGCTCTTCGAGCCATTCATCTTTAGCAGCGTCCATCAACATGCGCGATTTTACGTTCCATTCGCCAATGAACCACGCCAAATCCTGCATATGTTCATCGGGGGCGGGGAGTTCTTGTTCCGTCATGGTATCTTGTGCCACTGCTATCAATGCCATAGATAACAGTCCTCCTATCATCAGAACCAATACTATTTTGAAATGCCGATGCAGCATGAGGCTATCTCCTGAAAATTAATGAACATCAATAAATTACACAGCAGCCAAAGTCAGCACAGCATCAGCGTTTTTTAACCGGGAACTGCAATTCGGTGACGGTGGCTTTCTGCTCATTCTCCCAATCAATATGATGGAAAATTTCGCGTCCGGGACCCATGATGATGTAATCGCTGGTTTCAATCCAAATGCCCAGATATTCATAGCCTTCGGCAAGCGTTAGCCATGTGCCATGATGCACTGTGCTGGCAACGAGGTCTAAACCGGGCAAGGTGGTGATGCTCATACGGCGTCCGGTGCTGAGGGGAATTTCCCAATCGGTATGCCCCTCCACAGGAAAACCAACTTCAATATCCACTTGTTCGGTTTGATACCCCTCATCATGGAAGATTGCCAGCAAATTGGTATTGTCTTTCTGGCGGGCATAGGGATGCGTTTCCTCTAACAATGTGACCAACGCTTCCATATCGGCTACGGTTTCGCGGATGGCGATGATTTTTTGCTCGGCGACGGGCTTCAGAACAGTTTCATAGCCCGGAATTACCCCCGCCCGGTCAATTTGCTTCAAGCGCGATTCGATGACGGCTAAACGCTCGGCAACGTCTTTCATTTCCTGTTGCAATTCACGTTGTTTAATCACCAACAGCCGTCGAATCTCATCACTAGACATATGCTGCGCCAGCAAATCGGCAATTTCCGGCAGCGATAAGCCCATCGTTTTGAGCGCCTGAATGCGATTCACCTGTTGAATCTGCTCAATGCCGTAGTAACGATACCCGGTCTGCTCATCTATTTGTGCCGGAATCAATAAGCCAATATCGCTCCAATGACGCAGCGCCTTGACCGAAACTTGGCAGATTTTGGAAAATTCGCCGATTTTGAGCATAGGCTGACTTTCTTTAAAATGTGCTGCGTTTTATTTTTGAAGGTACCTTCAGGAGACATTATTGACTCTCCCATTACAGGAGAGTCAAATTAAAACACTATGGGGAAGTGATGTTAATGAGGTTGAAGCACTTTAAAATTCGCTCAAGTTCAAAACAAATGATTTTTCGTAGGGTCGAGGCATGCCTCGACCCTACAACAACCTACTTTTCACGCAATCTGAACATGAGCCTTAAAATTCAAATTGAATATCGCCGCATAACTGCACTTGAATCCCCATCGCATCGAACATGGCAGCTTTGGCGGCAAGGGCATTGCTGGCATCTACGGCAGTGGGGGCATACGCCACCTGAATATGATTGGCTTTGTGGCGTGCCATCATCTGGTCGCGGGTGATGCCATGTAGAACCGTGTGCATGATAGGCCACTGCGGCGTAGTGCTTTGCCAGCGGCGGTTTGTTTCTGCTTGTGGCAGCTCAATCACGGTTGCCAGCCCAATATCGGCGTAAAGTTTGCCATCTGCCACAAACACGCGACTCCACACAATATGCCCCGGCTTGCTTATACCTTTAAGCGTGCCGCCGCCCAACCGGAAATACATCGCCGGTTGGCGTTCACTGCTGGCACCCGCATAGCCGCCGATGAAATGCGATGCTGGCGCAGCGCCGGAAATCAAAAATACCCAGACATAATCATCCACACCATCGCCGGAATAATGTTCGCCGTAGCGTAAATCGTGCAAGGTTGTCGCCGGGTCAAAACCCATCGCTGTCCACACGCGATTGGTGACGATGGCATCAAGCGCACAGCCTTCGTCCACTTCGTTAAAATGCGGTAATGCTTCTTCGGCATATAATAAATCACCTGTCAGCGCATGATACACCGGGGGACGTTCTACATTGTTCAGCAAGCCCTCTACCAAATCGGAAGCGGGGGTCATATCTTTTAAACCCTGCTGATACTGAATGCCGATGGCATCACAGCCGAATTCATGCGCGATTCGCACGGACGCGATATACATTTTTAGCTGTTGTAAAATCTGAGCATCGGTCAAATCGGTGGCTTCATTGCTGCCCGTGACGAAGGTCATGCCACGTTCATCCAACCATTGGCGGGCGGCTTGTGCTTCGGCATCGCTGACAGTGTGCATCGCTGCGACCAACGCTGATTGACTCAGGCGTTCTTTAAAAATGCCCGTTGGATTCAGCATTTCGTCATCAATGATGGCGTTGTACATGCCCATGCAGCCCTCATCAAAAATGCCGATGATGGCTTTTTCATGCTGAAGCTGCTGCGCCAAGGTTCTGCCTAATATCACTTCCGCATTGGGCAATTTTTCCAGTTCTAATGCCCGTACATGGCTCATATCGTGGGTAATTTTGCCCTCTTTTAGCCATTGGCGAATGCCATTCAGGAAATAGGCATCGTCAAAATTTTCGCTCCAAATGCTGCTGAATTTCACGCCCGCTTTGGTCAGCGAGCCGTTGAGGTTCAACAAGCCAACCAGCCCGGGCCATTGCCCACTCCAATTGGCCACGGTCAGAATGGGACCGCGATGATTGCGTAACCCGGCAAGCACATGATGGCTGTACTGCCAGACGGCTTCTGCCACAATTAATTTGGCATCGGGATGAATCGTCTTAAACACATCCATGCCCATGCGCTGATTCCAGATGAAGCCATGTTTTAGTTCCGGGTCATAGGGATGCCCACGCCGAACGATGATGCCCTCTTTGGCAAAAGCATCTGTCACTTGTTTTTCCATGGCAACTTGTGCCGCCCAACACACCTGATTGGCAGACAAGCGCAAATCGCCGCTGGCAATCAAGATGGCTTCGTTATCCGGCACAGGGTCTGGGTAATGAATATCGGGGAGGGTATACGAAACGGGCATAAAAATAGCTCCTTATGTGAGAAAAGATAACTCATTAGCGACTGTATTAGATTTGTAATTAATCATAATTTTGAACCACAGAGACACCGAGATCACCGAGATTTTCACTCGTTTTGAATTTGAGCAAAAATACTTTCTTAGCTCTCAAAAAGTGTTGCTACTGGAATCTGCAAATTGGGTATCACATTGCTCAGATTAAGAATGGCTTCCTCTTTGAGAACGATAGGTTGCTCAAAATCTGGCGCGTAACACGTTACTTTGCGCCGCTGCGGGTCTACTAACACGACCAAGCGTACCCCATCTTGCAAATAAATATCTACTTTTTCATCCATTTGGCTGTAGCGGTCATTGGGTGAAATAACTTCTGCCACAAAATCCGGCACGAGTTCTAATGGACGATTGGCAGCATCGGTCTCAGCGGCTTTATAAGCAGCGATACGCCCCGGCGCATAATACATCACATCCGGGATGCGCGAATTTTCGACCCATTTATTGCTATAAGCGCCGGGCAAAATATAGGTGGTTTCGGTATAGGCATTGCCGCTGATTTTGTGGGTCATGAGATGCAAATAAATCGCTAGGAACAAGGCTTGCAATACTTCGCTATGCCCAAAGACGGTTGCTATACGAATGATTTTCTCCCCATGGATGAGTTCAAAGGGCTGGATTGCCTGTTCTTCCAGAAAGGTATCGAGCGCCATACCGATTTTTTCAGCGAAGGTATCCATATTTGCCTCTGAAATATCTATTCGTAAATTCTTGTGGCAGGGTCGAGGCATGCCTCGACCCTACGGAAAATTTTCTTTTTCGGATAGATTTTTAATCGTTTTTCGGGTGAAAATTCGCCATCCTAAGTAGTCCCTACATATGTTTTTTCGACTTTTAACTTTGTACTTTTAACTATGTACTTCCTACTCTATTTTCCGGCATGAATCGCGCACAATCAATTCGACAGGCAAAACGACTTCGCGCGGTGCGCCATTATAATAACCCGTGATGCGGCTTAACAATAAGCGTGCCGCTTGCAGCCCCAATTGATAGGGTGATTGGGCAACGACGGTTAAAAACGGCTGTGGCAGGCTGTAGGGCAAATCGTCAAAACTGACAATCGAAATATCCTCTGGCACGCGCAACCCACATTCATAGATCGCTTGCAAGATGCCTAACGCGATAAAATTGTTACCTGCGAATAACGCTGTCGGGCGGGGGTGATGATGGTTGAATACCGTCATCGCCATCGCATAACCCGATGGCTGATTATAACTGCCAAAATAAATCAGCGACTCATCTACTGGAATTTTATTTTCGACCAATGCCTGCCGATACCCGGCAGCACGTTCTTGACTGGTCGCAATTTCTTGGCGTCCTGCCAAGAGCGCAATTTGCCGATGCCCCTGTTCAATCAGATGTTGCGTCAACCGATACGCCCCACCTGTTGAATCACTGTGAACGACATCCACTTGGGTATTGGGCAAGGGACGGTCTACGATGACCACCGGTACATTCTGATTTTGAATCATCTCGACCAATTCAGTCGTATTATCCGCCGGGACGAGCAGAATACCATCCGTCTGCCGCTGCAACAAGAGTTTGACATAGTTATGCTGCTTCTCTGGTTTTTCATCGGTGTTGCACAAAATCACATTAAAATCTTCTTCGCTGCTGGCATCTTCCACACCGCGCGTCAGCGTCGTCCAAAAGGGATTGGTAATATCCGAGACGACCAAAGCAATCATGTTAGTTTTTTTGAAGCGTAAACTGCGCGAGAGGGTGTTGGGGAGATAATGCAATTCAGCAATTGCCACCTCCACGCGCTGGCGTGTTTCATCGCTGATATAGCCTGTGTTGTTAATGACCCTCGACACCGTAATCGGCGCAACCCCGGCGCGGCGGGCGACATCCCGAATCGTCGGCATGAAAACCTCAATAACCAGTGGAAATGATTCTGATTACCTAAAAAGGCAATGAGAAATTTGACAATTTGATTTTTGACTCGTTATAATCACCACTATGGTACCGATACCATATTGTAACACATTTCCGATAAAACGGCAGGCAATTGTGGATAAAACCCGCCGCCGCCAGTTGGAGAGGAAATACCCTTTTGTTCCAATTATTTTTTCAGGAGCTTAAATTTATGACCACACGCAAAACATTGTTGTTATTCGTCGTAGGGCTACTGGCATTGCTGAGTTTCTCCAGCTTTGTCACCGCGCAAGACCTGCCCTTCGCCGGGGTGGAACTTGATGTGTTGACCTTCACGGGTCCGCAAATTGCCGAACCACTGCAACGCCGCGCTCCCGATTTTGAGGCTCTGACGGGCGCAAAAATTAATGTTGTTACTGTGCCATTTTCTGATTTATATCAGACTATTTTGACTGACCAAGCCACTGGCACCCTCAGCTACGAAGCATTTGTCTTCGCACCGCAGTGGATGGTAGATTATGTCGTGCCGGGCTATCTGGAAGATTTGACTCCTTACGTTGAAGCCGATGCCGATTTGCAATGGGAAGATGTGGGACAGTTCTTCCGTGAATTTAGCGCCAGCTTTGGTGGCAGCATCTACACGATTCCGTTGGATGGTGACTTCCATATGGTTTATTATCGTACTGATGTCTTGGAACAAATCGGCATGGAACCCCCTACAACATGGGACGAATATTTAGCTGTTGCCGCCGCCGCCAATGGCATGGACATGAACGGCGATGGTGAAGGCGATTTCGGCTCCTGCATTGCCAAGAAACGCGGCGAACAAGGCTATTGGTGGATTACCTCCATTGCTGCGCCGTTCATCCAGACGCAAGGCACTTCGCAGGGCGCATTCTTTGATGCCGAAACCTTTAACCCGTTGGTGAACAATGCCGGGTTTATCCGTGCGTTGGAAATTTACAAAGAAACCAACCAATACGGCTCGCCGGATGAATTGGCGATGGGCGTAGGTGACACTCGCGGTATGTGGACTTCTGGTCGCTGCGCCTTGACGCTCGACTGGGGCGATATTGGCTCGTTGGCAGTGGCAGAAGGCTCGCAGGTCAATGGTTTGACTGGTGCTGTCATTAGCCCCGGCTCGACGATGGTGCTGGATCGTGCAACGGGTGAACTGGTTGAATGCTCTGCCGAAACTTGCCCGAATGCCATTGACGGTGTGAATCATGCCCCGTTTGCTGCTTTCGGTGGTTGGTCGGGCGGCGTCAGCAGCCAGATTGACCAACTTGCCAAAGATGCTGCTTATGCCTATTTCTCCTATATGGCGCAGCCCGCACAAGCCAATGTGGATGTGACCATCGGTGCGACAGGCTTCAACCCCTATCGTATTTCGCAATTTGAAGACAACACTGCTTGGTTGGCAGGTGGCTTCAGCGAAGAATCGGCTGCGGTGTATTTGGGCGCGATTGAAGCCAGCCTGAACAGCCCGAACATGGTGCTTGACCTGCGTATCCCGCAAAATCAACGCTATCAGGGTGTGGTCTTGGACGAAGTTCTGAGCCGCTTCTTGGCAGATGAATTAACTGCCGCCGAAGCCGCCGCCGAAATCGAAGCCCGTTGGAACGAAATCAGCGACGAACTCGGACGCGAAGACCAATTGGCAGCGTATCTGAATACGCTCGGTACTCAGGGCGGCAACTAAACTTTTAACCTCAATTTGAACTGAGATGCACCGGCGGCGTCTTGCCGCCGGGCGTCTTTTGTCCCCGGAGTTGCATTGTGGAACTCGAAAATCAATTGGCTATCCCCGGTCAACCAACCAAGAAAAAACGCACATCCGGCATTCCCACCTCATGGTTGGATAATTCAGCACGCTATGTATTGATTGCGCCAGCGGTGTTGATTGTGCTGGTGATGGCGATTTTCCCGCTGTTGGTGTCGTTGTATTTGTCTTTTTCACGGTTTAAATTTGTGCGCGGCGGTTTTGAAATTACATTTATTGGTTTTGCGAACTACAACAAATTATTTTTTGGCAGCGAACAACGGCACTTGCTCGGCAAATTTGCACCCCTGACGCCGTTGGATATGCTGGTGATGGCACTGGCTATCGGCGGCATGGTGTATCTCATGTATCGCTATGTTCGCAGTGACCGCTTCCGTATTTTTGGTTTCATCATGCGGATTGTGGCGATGATTTTTGCCGGGGCGCTGCTGCTGATGCTCTTGGCATCGCTGACGTTGGCAGGCTGGATATTGTGGGTGCTGTGCATTGCCATTCTATTTTATGCGCTGTTTTTATATACCAAAACGGCTTATTATCACCCGCTTGGGGTCATTGTGGGCGCAGGTATCATCATCTGGCTTTCGGCACGGTTGCAATCAGTGTTGATACTGCCTAACGCGATTGGTTTGCCCGGCACCCTCAGCGTGACCTTGATGTTTGTCTTGGGTGGGGTGGCGCTGCAATACTTCTTAGGGTTGGGGCTGGGGTTACTGTTGACGCAAAATTTACCCGGCAAACGTTTTTTCCGGGTGGTGTTTTTGCTGCCGATGATGATTACCCCAGTGGGCATCGGTTTCTTGTTCAAGATGATGACGGATACGCTCAAGGGCCCCTTTTCGCCCGTATGGATTGCTGCCGGATTGGGCGATTTTGCCATGTTGGGGCAGGGCGATACTGCCCGATTAGCGGTCATCATTGGCGATACTTGGCAATGGACGCCGTTTGTGTTCATCATTTTGTTGGCGGCGCTAGAAGGTGTTTCTAAAGAGACGATCGAAGCGGCGCTGGTGGATGGCGCGAATCGCTTTCAGATGTTTCGTTACTTGATTTTGCCAGAAATTATCCCGGTTAGCACCACCGTGATTCTCATTCGCTTGATTGAGTCTTTCAAATTGATTGACATGCCCAATATTCTAACGGGCGGCGGTCCCGGCACAGCCACCGAGACGCTGACCTTGCAGGCGTATGTCGGGTGGCGTTCTGGCGATTTGGGCGGGTCGGCGGCATTGGCGTATATTTTGTTGATTGTGGCGACTTTTTGTGCCATCGTCTTCGTGAATTTTATCCGGCGGCGTTTATTGGATTGGGTGAAATAAAATGATACGGCGTTTATTGACCTCCTCTAATCCGTTTCGCCCGTCGCCCATTTGGATGGCGATTTCGTATGTGCTGCTTGGGTTTTGGGCGTTTGTGGTGCTGTTCCCGTTGTATTGGTTGGCGGTGACAGCGTTTAAACTGCCCGCCGATGTGAATGATGGTCCCGCGTATATCCCCTTTGTGGATTATCAACCTGTGATGGATGCGTGGAATTATTTGTTGGTAGAAAGCGGCGAAAATTTTGTGCGCCGTCCATACATCAATACGATTGGGGTGGGCATTGCCAGCGCGTTAGGCTCGTTGGTTTTAGGGGCAGCGGCATCGTATGCCTTGGCGCGGTTTGATTATCGTCCCAAATTGGCACTGATTGGCTTGTTTATTGTGTGTGTGCTGCTGACAGTGCTGATTACGGGCTTGGGCGTGCCTTGGCAACTCTCGGTCGTGGCGGCGATTGCCGTGTATGCATTATTAGCGCAGAGTGTCGGGCGGCGGTTTTCGGCGGCGTTGGGCAACAGCGATATTGCTTTCTGGCTGATTTCGCAGCGTATGTTACCGCCAGTCGCCGTGATTATCCCAATTTATATCATGTTCCAGCAATTTGGTTTGCTCAATACCCATGCCGCATTGGTTATTGCTTACACAGCGGCGCATCTGCCGTTAGCTGTGTGGTTCTTGCGCGATTATTTTCAGGGTATCCCGATAGAACTGGAAGAAAGTGCTTTCATTGATGGCGCGAATCGTTATCAGGTGTTATGGCGGATTATTTTGCCGCTGTCTACGCCGGGGCTGATTGCGACATTTTTGATTGTGCTGGTCTTCGCGTGGAATGAATATACAATGGCATTATTCCTGACGGGCGCAGAGACGCAAACAATGCCTTTGCTAGTTGCCGCGCAAAATGCTACGCGGGGCCCGCAATGGTGGAATATTTCGGTGTTGGTGTTGATGATGATTACGCCGATTGTGGTGCTGGCAGTGATTTTGGAACGCTATATTGCTCGTGGGATTTTGGTGGGCGCGGTGAAGGGCTAAAACGTTTATAGCTTTCAGCGGTCAGCTATCAGCTTTGGCTCATGTCCAGATTGCGTGAAAAGCGCGTTGTTATAGGGTCGAGGCATGCCTCGACCCTACCGAAAATCACTCATTTTGAACTTGAGGGATCAGTCTTTCTCTTGTTGCTTATTTCTCAGTGAAAATCTTTGTGTTCTCGGTGTCTCAGTGGTTCAAAAATAATTTTATGGTGAAAAGGCGAACACTGCCGGATGAAACTCATAGATAGCCATGTGCATTTCTGGAATCCGCAGTATCTACGCTATCCTTGGTTGGATGGTTTACCCACGCTCAATCATCTCATCTTGCCTGACCATGTGCAGGATGGCGAGGATTGGTCAGTGGAGAAAATGGTCTTTGTGCAGGCGGGGTGTTTGCCAGAACAAGGGCTGGAAGAAGCTCTCTGGGTGACATCGCTGGCGGATAATGACGGGCGCATTGCGGGCATTGTGGCATTTGCGCCATTAGAAACAGGCGAAGGCACTCATGGGCTTTTGGAACGGCTGCGTGATGTTGCAGCGGTGCGCGGTGTACGCCGCCTAATTCAAGGGGAAGCCGCCGGATTTGGGATACAACCTGATTTTATCAAAGGTGTGCAGTTATTGGCGCAGTACAATTTCAGCTTTGATATTTGCATCAATCATTTGCAATTTCCTGAAACTTTAGACTTGGTGAAACGCTGCCCGCAGGTGCGCTTTGTGTTAGACCATATTGGCAAGCCGGACATCAAAAGTGGTGTGTTAGACCCTTGGCGCAAGCATATCAACGCGCTTTCGGCATTCCCCAATACATGGTGCAAAATTTCTGGCATGGTCACAGAAGCGAATTTAGAAGCGTGGACACCCGCCGATTTGCAGCCTTATCTGGAAATAACGTTGGATGCGTTTGGCAGTGGGCGCGTCATGTTCGGCAGCGATTCGCCCGTGCTGCGGTTGGCACACGCCACTTATCCAGAATGGGTGGGCATTGTGCGCCAGTTTGTGGCAGCATTATCACCCGATGAACAGCGCCAGATTTTTTATGAGAATGCGAAGGCGTTTTATCAATTATAGTGTTGCGTGTATTATAGAATTCTTTTTGAACCACGAAGAACACAAAGGACACGAAGGATTCTTGCCATTTCGTAGTTAAAATTATCGCTCAAGTTCAAAACGAGTGAAAAATTAGATGATTGTAGGGGAGGGTTTAGAAACCCTACCTTACATAGCCCATTTTCTGAACATGAGCCAAAATTACTGTAAATGAATCAAAAAAATTTCTACCAGCGAACAACCCATAGCGACCAGCTAAAAAGGACATTTTTATGCGCTTTCTCGTTTTCCAAGCTGATAACACGCTCAAATTAGGGATAAAGACCGATGCAGGTGTGATAGATGTGGCTGCTGCCAAAGCGGCACACGGCGGTGCTGTGCCAGAAACACCCACTGCTTTTTATGCCGCTGGTGTCGAGGCGCTGCCTGCGTTTCAAGCCTTCGTGCAATTGCCCATAGATGCTGCTTATGTGCATGAAGAAACATCGCTAACGTTTGCGCCAGTGGTGCCGAATCCGGGCAAAGTGTTGTGCGTCGGGCTGAATTATCGCCAACATGCCATCGAAACCGGCGCGAAAATTCCTGAATATCCGATTCTGTTCAGCAAATTTAATAATGCCATCGCCGCCCCCAATGAAGGTGTCCCCATCAGCAGCAGCATGGGCATGGCAGATTACGAAGCCGAACAATTGGTGGTCATCGGCAAAACGGCAAAAAATGTCAGCGAAGCCGACGCGCTCAATTACGTGTTGGGCTATGCCAATGCCAATGATTTGAGCGAAAGAAATTTCCAGTTGCGTTCCGGGCAGTGGTTGATTGGCAAAACGCTCGATAAATTTTTGCCGATTGGTCCCTATTTGGTCACAGCCGATGAAGCGGGCGACCCACAAAAGATGATCGTGAAAGGTTGGCTGAATGGCGAACTACGCCAAAATAGCACGACGGGAGATATGATTTTTTCGGTCGCGCAGTGCATCGCTTATGCCAGCCAATTTATGACCCTTAATTCGGGCGATATTATTTCGACTGGCACGCCCGAAGGCGTCATTTTGGGCATGGCAGACAAAGTATGGCTGAAACCCGGCGATGAATATGTGGTGGAAGTGGGCAATTTGGGGCGCTTAACCAATCGCATGGTAGAAGGCTAAAGGTATGACCAATACTTATCTTGTCACTGGGGCGATGGGCTGCATCGGCGCATGGACGTTGTATCATCTGGTGCAGCGCGGCGCACACGCGGTTAGCTTTGACCTCAGCGAAGATCGTCAGCGTCTAGACTTGCTCATGGGCAAAGACGAACAAGCGGCAATTACGTTTATCAAAGGTGATTTGACCGATACGCAGCAGGTGAAAAATGTCTTTGAGCAGCACGGCATCACCCATGTGATTCATTTGGCGGCGCTGCAAGTGCCATTTTGCCGGGCGAATCCGGTGGTGGGGGCGCAAGTGAATGTCACCGGAACAGTCAATATTTATGAGGCAGCGCGGCATTCCGGCGTCAAACATTTGGCAGCGGCATCGTCTATCGCTGTGTATGGCTCACCAGAGCATTATCCGCCGGGCTTTATCAAGCACGATGCGCCCTTCATGCCGAATACGCTTTATGGCGTGTACAAAGTTGCCAACGAAGGCACGGCGCGGGTGTATTGGCAGGATTATGGCATCAGCAGCACCATGTTACGCCCGTATACGGTTTACGGCTTGGGACGCGACCAAGGCTTGACCAGCGACCCGACTAAAGCCATGCAAGCCGCCGCCAAAGGCGAGCCTTTTCATATCAATTTTGGCGGCAAAACCCAAATGCATTTTGCATCGGATATGGCGCAGCAATTTATTCTGGCAGCAGACCAACCGCTAAATGGCGCGTATGGCTTTAATTTGGGCGGCAATCCCGTCGCATTAACCGAAGTAGCACGCCTCATCATGGACAATGCGCCCGGTGTAACCATCACCGTCGCTGAGAATGCGCTGCCGTTCCCAGAAGGTTTTGATGATAGCGATTTGCGCCAGCATTTTACGACGATTTATGAGACGCCCTTAGCCGAGGGTATTCAGCAGACGATAGCGGGATTCAAGCGATAAAAGTGTTTTAGCTATCAGCAGCCCTCACCCCCCGCCCCTCTCCCATAGGGCGAGGGGTGTTAAATCTTCATAGATTTAGATTGAATGCAATAAAAATGGGTTGCCCTTGCTAGGGACTTTGGACTAGAGACTTTGGACTTTATGATATGAAAAATTTTATTCTGGCGCATGATTTAGGCACAACTGGCAACAAAGCCACGCTGTACGACGCTGATGGGGTACTGCGTGGCAGTGCCTTTTTTGGCTATGGTTTATCGCATCCTGAAACAGGTTGGGCAGAGCAGAACCCGAATGACTGGTGGAACGCGGTCTGTGTTTCAACTAAGCAATTACTGGTAGAAGCAGGCGTGCGCGGCGATGATATAGCGTGCATCACTTTCAGCGGGCAGATGCAAGGCGTGGTCGCGTTGGATGCTCAGGCGCGTCCGCTGCGCCCGGCGATTATTTGGGCAGACAGCCGCGCTACAGCACAAGCGACACAGCTTGGCGAAAAATTAGGCGTGGATACGATGTATCGCATCACCGGTCATCGGTTGAGTGCGGCATATTCGCTGCACAAAATTTTGTGGATTCGTGAGCATCAGCCGGATATTTATGCTGCGACCCATATTTTTAGCCATGCCAAAGATGCCATGATTGCCCGCTTAACAGGCGTTTTCGCCACCGACCCATCTGATGCCAGCGGCATGAATCTCTATGATTTAGAAAAAGGCATGTGGTCACAAGAGATTATCGAAGCAGCGGCGTTAAACCCGGCGCAGTTGCCCAACATTGTGCCGTCAACGCAAGTGGTGGGCGGAGTGCTATCGAGTGTCGCGGATGAAATCGGTGTTCCAGCGGGTACGCCTGTGGTGATGGGCGGCGGCGATGGGGCATGTGCTTCGGTTGGGGCGGGGTCTATCGCGGAAAATATTGCTTATAGTTATGTGGGGTCGTCGTCATGGATTGCCACCGCTTCCAAAACACCGATTTATGACCCAGAAAAACGCACGATGACCTTTGCTCATGTGGTGCCGGGGCTGTTTATCCCAATGGGAACGATGCAAGCAGCAGGTGCGGCTTATCAATGGATGCGTGACCAACTCGCGCCGTTGGAAAAACAAGCGGCGGCGGCACTAAATGTCAGTCCGTATGCGTTAATGAATGCCGTTGCTGAAGAATCACCAGCCGGAGCGAATGGCTTAATTTTTCTGCCGTATCTCATGGGGGAACGCTCGCCACGCTGGAATCCTAAAGCGCGGGCAGCGTTTATCGGGCTAACCATTCGTCATACCCGCGCTGATATGCTGCGGGCAGCGATGGAAGGTGTGGCGCTGAATCTGCGCGTGATTTTAGAGGTTTTCTCGCGGCAAGGGTCAGCGATAGACGCTATTCGCGTGATTGGCGGCGGCGTGAGTGGGCGCTTATGGGCGCAGATAATGGCAGATATTTATGGCGTACCGCTGCATCGCTTGGCAGTCTTGGAAGAAGCGACTTCGATGGGGGCGGCGGTGATTGGTGGCGTCGGCGTGGGGTTGTATCCTGATTTCAGCATGGCAGAGCGCATGAATGCGATTGCTGAAACGCTGTCGCCACAAAAACAGCATGAAGCCGTTTACGACAAAGCCTATCTACTTTTTGAGAAGGCATACACCGGGTTAGAAGCAGTCTTTGAATTGATGGGCGAATAGATAAATAAAAAGGGCTAAGTGCTGAGGACGAAGTGCTGAGTTAAAAGTCCCTAGTTCTGACTCTAGCCCCAAATTAATGAAGTAGTCTCTTTAGCAGACTTGTTTCTTTGGTAGCCGGAAACTTTAGTTTCTGGCGGTATGGCTCAATGACAATCGAATGTTGCAATAACGCTGAAAGCTGACTGCTAATTGCTGATAGCTAAAATAACAAATTTCAGAGGATATAACCGATGCTCAAAACACACTTATTGCACCCCACGATTTTGCAAGTTTTAGGCGCGTCTGGGCATGGCAGCGGCATTCTGATTGCCGATGGCAACTACCCATTTATCACGCGGGCGAATCCGGCAGCAGAGCGCGTGTATCTGAATTTTACACCCGGCATGTTGAGCGTGACGGATGTGCTGAAAGGTATTATCACTGCAATTCCGGTGGAAGCCGCACATGTGATGGTGCCGGATGATGACTCCACCCCGCCGATTCATGCCGAATTTTCAGCATTGCTGCCCGGTTTAGAATTGCATCGGCACGGACGGTTTGATTTTTATGATTTGGCAAAAGGCAGCGATACCTCACTGGTGATTGCCACGGGCGAACAGCGCATTTACGCCAATATTTTCTTGGTGATTGGTGTTGTGCCGCCGCCGCAAGGCTAGAAACTTCTTTCAAAAATCCTTTTCGTAGGGCGAGATATGCCTCGCCCCTACTGAAAGAATCAAATTTGCAAGAGCTTCTAAATGGTTGGGTTGCATCTCATTTAGGCTATCGTGGCAACTACGGTTAATTCACGCGCTGCGGCACAAGTTCATCGTAGATCACGTTCATTTGGTCAGCGAGGGCATCCCAATCGTAGCGCGAGACCACCAATTGGCGAGCCTGCGCGACGATATTGGTATACAGTTGGCGGTCTTTGAGCAACCGGACAGTATGCGCGGCGAAAGTTTCGCGGTTATCCCCAATGAGGATGTGTTTGCCATCTACGACTTCTAAGCCTTCAGCGCCAATCGTCGTAGATACGACGGGACGCCCCATTCCCATAGCTTCCAGAATTTTTAGGCGTGTACCACCCCCAGAACGCAGCGCCACTACCGATACTGCGCCTTTTTGATAATACGGCAGCACTTCTGGCACTTCGCCCGTTACATGCACAATATCGCTGGCGAGGGCTTGTACTTCTGGCGTGGGTTCACGCCCCACAATCCACAATTCGGCATCGGGTACACTCTCGCGGACGATGGGCAAAATTTCGGTTGCCATATAAATTGCGGCATCTACGCCCGGCGCATAACGCATATTGCCCACAAAAATCAATTGATGATTATTCGGTTCGGGCGCTGGCAGCGGTTCATATTGTTTGGTATCTACACCGTTGGGAACCGTTGTGATATTCAGGCGGGGATTCAATTGGAGCAGCATTTTTTCTTCGACAGACGACACCGTGACACATTTATCAAAGCGCCCCGCATATTCGGGTTCCCAGTGTTCCATTTGGCGGGCATATAACCCGGCGCGGAATTTGGGCAGCAAGCGTTTTTCCGTTTGGTAAATGCGTTTGTACTGCGGCGCAGTGATATTATGCAAGACCAACAAGGTTTTATAGCGTCCGGCAGCTAAAAATTCCCGATACAACGCCATATGCGATTCTTCAATTTGCACAATATCAAATTGCACTTGGGTTTGGAGAGCGCGGAGTTTATCCACCAATGCCTGCGAATATTTAAAGCGATGTTCTAAGGGTTTGCCTTCAATGGCGTAGCGAACTAAACCGGGAATTTGGCGCATCAGTTGATTGCGATACCGTTCAAATGGCACTGTTTCCACCCCTTGGCAAAATTCCATCAGAGGTGGCACATAATCTTGGCTATAAGTGAAGCCCGCAATCCAGATGTCATGATGCTGGGCAGCCCGCTTTAATAGATGATATTCGCGGATACGTTCACCCCCATTTAAGGGATAAGGGATATGCGGTGTGATAGCTAAAATCCGCATTAGGCATTCCTTTCTGTGCGGTGCTTGTCCACTAGGGTAAGCAAGTAATTCTCCATAATATCGAGAATAATGCGAGAATTATATTTTTGGCGCACACTTTTCAGCCCTTGCTGGCGTATTTTGGCGACCAATTCTGGCTCATTGACCATCAACTGGATGGTATCTGCCAGTGCCCGCGCATCATTGGGTGGGATGAGCAGCCCGTTTTCGCCATGGATAATCATTTCAGCGGGTCCGCCTTGTGCAGTGGCAATCATCGGTACCCCATTCGACATCGCCTCTAATACGACATTACCCAGTGGTTCAATCCAGATAGAAGGCAGCAATGCCACATCATAGCGCGTATAACCTGCCAAGACTTTTTCGCGGGGTTGGCGTCCCAAAAAATTGACGCGCTTTTCTAAACCAAAGGCTTGGATTTGGTCTTGGAGTTGTTCCATGTATGCCTGTTCACCGTCACCGATAATATCCAGCGTGATATTCCATGGATAGTCGCTTAAGTTGCTTAAGGCTTCGATGGCGATGTGTACCCCTTTATCGGAATCAAGGCGTCCCACATAGATAAGTCGAATCGTTTTATCACCGCGTTCATGAAAATTAGATGGCAAATCGGCTTCATCAATAATCATAGTGGGGTCAACACCGCGTGGTATAACCGTGAGGCTTTCGGGCGTGAAACCCGCATTGACGTAATGTTGTTTGAGTGCTTGGCTGATAATTTGCAAGTGACTCACATCTAGTTCATCAAAATGGGTGATTCCCCGATAATAAGCACGGTACAGGCGCAGCGGCAAGCTAAATTCTGGACCTAGCTGTCGGCGTAATTTCGCCAACCAGTAGTCCCCCAAATTGAAGACCGTTGGCAGCCCTAATCGCTGTACACCCAAGACTGGCGTCACTTCCACCGCGCCCATATTCCACACGAAGACCAAATCCGGCTTAAACTCTAATGCCGTTTGGCGGGCAATACGATAATTGCGGCGGGCATTCAAGGCACGTTGAGCATGGATATACGGGCGCGATAAGCGGCGCGGAATCCAAGAAGGGTAATTCAACTCATCATCAGCCGGATTAAAGTAATGCAACAGCCGATGCACATGCCCATCCACCCCGCTGCTACCATGCTGACTCGTCAGAACAAGAACTTCATGCCCTTTTTGACGCAGCCCTTCGCTATAAACGTGACATTGGATTTCATAACCGCCGAAGAAGTAGGGCGGATAAAAATTGCTGAGAACCAGAATCCTCATTTGCTTGACCCCGCGAAGCGATGTTTAAAGCGTTCCCGCACGAACTGGGGCGCTTTTGCCCGTACCATATCCAGTTCACTGCGTTTAATGACGCCCAATAAAATATTTGTTAAAAGATAGGCTACGAATATCAGCACCCACACCAAGACATTATTGGAAGCAAGCGCCACACTAGCTAGGGCAAAAACCGCAAAAATCGCAAACGGTTTTAAATAACTGATGGCACTAACACCGGGCAACCGCCGCCACACAAAAAAGTAATCAATAGGGTTAGCAGCCCAGACATTCAGCAAACTTGCCATCGCTGCCCCCAAAATGTTGAAAATGGGGATAAGCAGCAGATTGGCACCAAACCCCACGACGGCTGAAATTGCCGATGTGATGGCAGGTTTTTCGGTTTCCCCAAGCGCTACAATAGACGTGCCAAGCACATTGCCTACGAGTCGCCAACTGAGTGTCACCATCATCAGCATGAAAACCGGGATGGCTGGCACATACTTCTCGGTGAAGAAAATAACCACCAACGCATTGCCTGCCAAGATGCCCACAAGCGCCGCGCTGCAAGTTGCGAAAGCTACCACGCGCAGAATCGTATTGATAAATAACTCCACTTGGGCATAGTCTTTGTCATGATATAACCGTGAGATAAACGGATAATAAACACTACGAAAGGCATCGTACAAAATCCGCATGGTATCGGGAATACGTTTACCCACCTCATAAAACGCAACCCCACTAGACCCCAACAGCAACCCAACTATCACCGTATCGAAGCGGTTGTACCAGAAGGTCAGAATTTCATTCGCCAGCATGGGCAGCCCAAAGCGCAGCATATAAATTAATTTGCTGCCATAAAATTCAAGTTTTTTCTGCACTGGAATTGCCCGAATCCCTTGGGATAACGCGGCAATCTGAGCGCCAATGCGGGCAAACACCAAGCCTTCTACACCGACTTGCAAGATAACCACAAATAAAATCGTCAAGGCAAAATTGGTGATGCTGAGGATAATGTCATTCTTACCCATCTGTCGGAAGCGCATAAAACTTTGCAGCATCGCTTGCGTCATCACATAGATGGCTTCGCAGATAATCATCACCGGCAGATAAATCGCCAATTCTGGCGGCAGCAGTGTTGACCCCAGTAGTCCAGCAATCTCTTTTTGGAAAACAAAGGCGACGACACCAAACAGCACCACCATCACACAGCGAAAGATGAGCGCGGTATTGACCAGTTGGCGTTTTTCTTCGTCGCTTTCCAACCGCGAGAACAAGACAGGCAAACAGGTATCTAAGCCGATACCGCTAAGTTGTCCTAAAAACAAGGCAAAGGTGCGTAGTAAAACAAACGCGCCGTAATCTTCTGGGGTGAGAGCGCGGGCAAGCACCACAATAATGACAAAATTGAGGATAACCGAGGTGCCTTTACCAAGTGCCGTTGCCAATGTTCCGCTGACGACACGCGAAAATGTCGATTTTGGCTTGCTCATGATGATGTTGCCCCCTTGCCGACAGCGATGGAACTAACGAGTTAAGCCACTCAGACGATAAATCACTTCGTTTGTACCCATCATAATACCTAAGATAGGAATCCAGAAGACTTGCATATAGATGGGTGCGACAATTGCTTGGATAGGCAGCACCAATAATGTGAGTGCGTTTGCCAACGCCACACTGCGTAAGGTCAAATCGGGGACAAACCGCCAGAAACGCACCCCCCGATAAATCGTTAGCACAATCGCAATCGCAAAGAAAATATAGCTGATAATACCGCCTTTGACCATGAGCCACAAATGCCCATTATGCATGTAGCGCATCCCGGAAAAATGCCCAACGGTATCTAACCGTGAGTCAAAAGGGCGGTAGGCATTACCCGGTCCAACACCAATGATGGGGTTGGCTAAAAGGGCAGGGACTGCATATTCATATTCGGTATCGCGCCACCGCAAACTCTCATCATTTTCAACTTGTTCGCTGCTGGCAATTGAACCGATGCGTTCCGCACTGGCTTGGATGAGTCCGGCAGCGGCTGACCCCGGCATGAGCAACGGAATCGCTGTGAGGACACTAATGCCAATGCCGCAAATCAGCAAAACCCGCCCAAATGCCGGACGATTGTACCAGAAACACAAGACCCCCGTCATCGCCATGATAAGCATGGCGCTCACCCAGAAGTTACGATTAAAGGTGACGATGACTGCTCCGGCACACATAAACCAGAAAACCAACAACACCAATGACCAGCGTGTAAACGGACGCACAATCAATATGACCATCAAAATCAAAAAGCCCATAAAAACGCTGGACTGCGCGGGCGGCAAGATGCGGGTAACAGTATCATACTTGGTATCTTGGGTGATGAGTGCTTCTACGCGCCCCGTCATCAATAAGTTGACGCTGCTTCCCAATGCATATTGGGCTATCATCAAGCCGGCACATATTAGTGTAATGACCAGCAGCAGCTTCAAAATCAACATCAATTGATGTTTTTGCCGCACCAGATTCACCATGATGAAGAAGATGGCATAATAACACCAATTGCGGAATTCCGGCACGAATGCCGCGAGATTCAGTACCGACCCCAGATAATTGAGCAACCCAGAGATACCTGCCATCCCTAAAAAGCCAATCAAGGCAAAATTGATGGGCGTTGGAACAAAAGTAAAATGCTGTTCGAGCATCCAACGGACAACAATCATCCCCAATGCCAACAACAGCATTCCATCCGCTAAACGAGCGATGCTGGTGTGGGTGGCAGCATTAAACAGCGTTGAGGAGGCGATAAAGGCGAAGATAACCGCCAATTCTGGGCGTTTGAGGAGGATAATGGCACCGGCTGCGCCAAAAACAATGCCAAAACCTGCCAGCGGATCAACCAGCAGCGCGGCAATGCCCATCGCTACTGCTAAGGCACATGCCACCGCTGCCTGAAACCAAGGGTTTTGGTGGAAGGGAAGATATTGCCATTGCGGATTATACAATCGTATCATCGCCACGCTCGTTTATTGTAAGCCGACGGTTTGGCGGATGATCGTGTCGTTATGGGCTTGGGCAGCCGCATAACTGCCCAAAGTGAGTTGTTTGGGCGCTCGGTTGATAATAAAACCGGGGATACTCGCGCCGTTTTCTACAAACTGCTGATACAACTCTTGGAATGCCGGACGCGGCGTTTGTCCTCGGCTTAAAAGCGGGATAACCGCGCTCACCTGTTTTGCCATGAACAACGCATCCGAAGCGGCAACTAAGGGCGGCGTATCTATGAGGACAACATCAAATTTTGATGTTAAGTCATCTAAGATTTTCTTAAAACCATCGCTTGTCAACAAACGGGCAGGTTGGGCTAGGGCTGTGCCACCCGTCAACAAACTCAAGGGTTTGTCGGTGGCAATGACTTGGATTAGCTCACTAAGCTGACCATTATTTTGCAGGAGGTCGCTGAGACCGTGCGTGTTTTCCAGTTTGAACAATTCATGCAAAGCGGGGTTGCGTAAATTAGCATCCACCATGACCACACTGCGCCCAGTGTCCGCAATTGCCAATGCTAATTCTGCTACAACGGTGCTGCGCCCCTCAGCGGGCAACGCACTCACGAGCATCAAAATAGTATGGGAATTGGCATTATCCGGCGGAAATAGGCGCAGCGCCAAGCGCAAAGCGTTATCACAGGAAGTCTCTTTTTTGCTATCTTTGCTGCGTTTAAGACTAGGAATCGTCCCCAATAGCGGCAAACGAGTGACACCCACGATATGGCGGACGGTATGCAAGCGCGTATCCAGACTTTCAAACAATAAGGCGACCCCAACACCCCCGACTAACCCCATGACTGCCCCGATCATGATAAAGGTGGTGGCGTTAAGCCCACGTTTTTGGCTGGGTAGCCCGGCTTTTTCGACCACTAACCCGGCTTTGCGGTCTTCGGTGATGACATTGACATATTCAAAACGCACTTCTTGCGAAACCATAATATCCGCGAGTTCGTTGGCAGCCCCTTGGGCGATTTCCGGGCTTTTGCCTTCTGCGCTAATTTCGATGATTTCGCTCCCCGGCATCAACCGCACATCCAACTTCGGTAAATCTTTGCTCTCAATGTTGAGGCGTGCCAATAATTTGTTAATCACTGGGTCGGTTTTGGCAATTTCGACATAGGTCGTCGTCAAACGTTCCGCATAACGTACATCAAACCCGACCCAGACATCTGTGCCATAGGTGGGGGTAATGATGCGAATTTTGGCGCTCGTCATGTAGGTATACGTCAATCGTCGGCTGGCGAGGATGACGACAGGCAGAACCACCAAGACCACCAGCGCAATAATCCATTTGCGCCGCCACAAAATTTCAATATAGTCTACCAGTTTCATTACGCTGTCCTATATGAACTAAACTGACGGACGGTTTACTTACGACAGTGAGGCTTCTGCCACCGTCTGAATAGGTGTGCCAGTCAATTGATGCAGCACCTGAAAATAGGTTGCTTTTTCGGTTGACCAATTGTATTTATCGAAGATAAGGCGGGCATTGCGTGCCATGGTGGTTAGTTTTTCTGGATTTTGTGCCAATTCCACCATTTTAGCTGCCATATCGTCTACGCTGCTTGGGTCAAAATATGCCACTGCTTCGGGACCGAAGTAATTTTCAATCGTTGGACGGCGTGATACCAAATTAGGAATCCCAACCGCCACACATTCAAGCAGCTTTAACGGCAGTACATAATCGGTATATGGGTCATGGCGCGAAGGTTCAATCCCCAAATGGGCTTGTTGTAGCAACCGCGGAATATCGTCTAAGGGGACAGGCGGATGAAATTCAATCCGGTCTTCGGCTTTGAGTTCTTTGACCAAATCAAAAAGCTGCTGCGTATAGGCACCTTCTTTATCGAGTTTGCCCACTAACCGCAGATGAATATTGGGAACGTCTTTGCTCGCAATGACCACCGCGCGAATCACATTATCAAGTTGGTAGCGTTCCGCGATGGTGCCGGCGTAGATGATGACAAATTTATCTTTAGGGCGTTCAATCGTGTGTAAGGTTTGCCCGGCACGCTGGAAGCGTTCATCTGGCATGTTGCGGACAAGACTAATTTTATCCCCGCGAATATGCCGCCGGATAAAAATATCTTTGAAGGATTGATCTACCGTGATGAGGTGCTGCGCGAAGGTTAAGCAGATACGTTCTTCTATCTCCAAAAGTTTGATAAAAAGACCACTTTCAAGGTCATATTTGGAGATGAACAATTCTGGCATGGGGTCATGCAAATCCAGTAGGATAGGGGCGCCCCGTAAGCGCGGGACAATGCCCGTAAAAACCAGAAAATTGGGCATATTATGCACATGAATCACATCAAAATGTTGCTTCAGTTCTAACTGCGTCAAGCGCACAAAGAACAGCGCAAATGCCCACACATATTCCATGATGTACCATAATTTGCCACCCCGCCGCCGTTCAAACTTCACGCGCTGAATTTCTACCCCATTAACATGTTCCACTTGGGGTTCGTTGGGGTCTTGCAAGCAGATGACTGTGACTTCATGCCCAGCTTGCGAGAGGGCTTCTGCATACCGAATCACACGGGCGTCGCGCAGATAATAAGCGTGTACGACCATGCCCACGCGCAGTTTGTCCCGTTTTGCCATGCCTCACCACCTGTTTTTGATAGAATTATGTTGTCTGACCGTTTGAAAAAGGTTAGTCTGCACCTGAAACAGATAATGGGCAAAATTTGCCCATTGGTCTGTTAGATATTCAAACTATATCATGTTTAAACTTAGAATGCACCGCTACGCTTCACCACCGCTGGGATGGTCTTCCACAAAATTTTCACGTCCAACATCAGCGAATAATTCTGCACATAGTACAGGTCATATTCGGTATGCAGATGCATCAATTTGGAGCTACGTCCGTTGACTTGCCACCATCCGGTTAAGCCTTGTGGCACAGCGAAACGGGCAAATTGCCAAGTTTGATAATCATACACCAGCATGGGTAATTCCGGGCGCGGTCCCACCAGCGACATATCGCCTTTGAAGATGTTGAACATTTGCGCCAGTTCATCAATACTGGTTTTACGGATAAACTTGCCAACACGGGTCACACGCGAATCGTTGGTAGATTTGTGAATGATGTTGCCATCTTTATCCCGTTTGATAATATCTTTTTGGCGCACATCGGCATCTTGGCACATAGACCGGAATTTATACATATTGAAGACGCGCCCATTTTCACCCATACGTTTCGATTTGTAGATGATGGGTCCGGGTGAATCGAGTTTAATCGCGATGGCTGTTAAAATCATGATAGGCGAAGTCATCAGAATAATGCTTGCGCTAATCATAATATCCATCAACCGCTTCAGGATATATTGGCGTGCCGTCAACATAGGCGCACGTAAGTTGATAAAGTGAACTTCGGCTGCGTCGTGTTTCAGGTCTACGCTGCGGGCTTTTTCTTCCGGTACACTGCTCGTAGCTTGGTACAAGCTCAAGGTCAAGCTATCCGGCACGGCATAAATATACACGGCAGTATGCTGGAGTGAGAGGATGATGTCTTGGATGTAATGGCTTTCTTTGTGGGGCAGGGTGATGAAAATCTCAGTGATATTATTTTTCGTCACAATTTCGGCAATATCAATGTAGATGTTCCCCAGAACCGGATACCCGCCATAGCGTTCTTTGGCATTGGGCCCGACGAAACCTGCGACTGAAATGCCTGACCACGTATATTTCTCAATGACTTGTGCCGTTTGCTCTCCTAATGGGTTCGTGCCAACGATGAGGGCTTTGCGAACAGGATAACGGGCTTTGCCGGTCATTGTGTAATATGCGCGTAACGCTAGGCGCATCCCAAAGAACATGATGACGCTACTGACTGCGAATTGCATCGCAAAATTCACTGGCAGAAGATTGACAAATCCAAGCAGATACTCAATCCCGGCGAATGTCAATGTCATCGCTGCAACGCTGATGAAAACATTCTTAAGCTCATTAGGCAAAAAGCGTGTTTCATCTGGGTTATAAACACCCAAGTAGATGGACGCGACTGACCATGCGAGCAATGCTGGGATAGTCACAGGCAGCAGCGCGATGAAGTTCCCAAAAAAACTGATGCCATTGGACTCAAAGGTGAAAAAAAGGGCTAATGCCACCAAAACTAAATCAGATGCATACGATAAGACAGCCAATTTGATGCCATAATAGCGCAGCAGATTTTCTTTAACGGTCGGTGTTTCCCGAATTTCTGTGACAGTTTGTGGTAGTCGTTCTTCTTCTGCTGCTTTAGCTGCTTGCAAGCGTGCCAAGAGTTCATCTAACAAAATTGCTGCTGGGGTGCTATCCAAAGGAACGGTATTGGTGAGTGTTTCCCGAATGGGTACAGTTTCTAACTCATCAGGCATTCGGAAGTCTCCCTCATTGCCGGGAAGGGCGGCGCGTTCTTGCATAGTATCATCCCCACTGACCCGCATATTAGCTGGATAATTGACAACCTTACCCTGCCGATTGTTTTTACTGGCTAACATCCCATTGCCATTCATAACTTTTGCCTTTTTCCCTGACGATTTGATGATGGTTAGTGTTGGCTGCAATAAGAATTAATGACCAGCACCTACACTATACTGGATAAATGTTAAGGGAATTTTGCCTGTATGTCATAAAAGTATACAGAACATCCCAAAATTGGGATAGTGTGTTAAGGGTAGCAGCATGAATGATAGTGATAACCTATATTGCCGCTGACACTACTGTAATCCTCATTACATTACGTGAAACTAAAAGAGTGTTTACAAGTTGCTTGTTGTTTCATTGTCATTGTTATTTAAGATGCGAAGAACATTCACTAATCTGCCACAAAAATTAAGAAATACTTTTAAACGCATCTTAAAAATAAATTTCTGTTAGGAAAAGCCTCGCTAACTGCATCTGGGATGATTAAAAATTTGTTATGAACGCTTCTCAGAAAGAGTCTTGTGTTAGGCGACTTTGGGCAAAAAAAGATATGTTGAGCAAGATGTTTTTATCGCGTTGGTGTTTTGTGTGTATATTACTAAAACTAACGCCGCAAAAATTGCAAGGTAATTTTGTTTATTAATATCGAAATGTGCAAAAAACCTAAAAATACTTTCGCCGACCTCTTGCTAAACGTCGTAAATTATGTTAATTTAGTTTTTAGTGGACTGAGTGTCAAGATGTATTTACGATTGTAAGGAAAAAAGGGCGTTTTTCCCTTGCTAGCCAGTTATTTGGATGCAGCGGCTCACAAACCCATCTTTTTACTATAAATTCACGAGAGTTTTTTTAGGAAAAGTTGGTATTTTGTAAGGTTCGCCATCCCCATCGTTCTGCTCCGTTCTAGGGGGTTAGTCGTGATTACAACACGTTTTGGTTCAATTCTTGTTATCAGCCATGGCACACCCGCTTGGCTTGATGAATCTATCACTGATTACTATCACATTGTTATTCAATCACCCTTTGACCGTGCGCTCGATACTGCCCAACATGAACGCTATAACTTGTTAGTGGTGGTTGCCAGTGGCGACTATGATGCACTATGGCAGGTAGAGCAGGTACGCCGCTTATACCCCGATGTGCCGGTGTGGTTCGTCGCACATCAGATGAATGTGAGCGATTATCGCCGTCTGTTGGCATTGGGTGTGGGCATGGATAATGTACTGCCCGGTGAAATGACTTCGACGCTTTTTAAAGAACAGGTCAGCAACTTATTCCGGGTGGATGTTACAACACAGGGTGTCTCGTTGGATAGCTTTAACCGGCTAGCAGAGATGCTGAATGTGGTGCATGGCATGGCGCAAAATGCCAATTTCATTCATGATTTTTTGGATAAGTTGTGCAATACCTATAATCTGTATGGGGCGACCATCCTGATTAAAGATGAAGCATTCAAAATCTTTAGTTTGCGGGGCGGGGCGGGTAAGAATCGTTTTCATTCTGGGCGCGTTTATTTGCAATCGAATGATGTGATGCTGTCGGTCATGGTAGACCGTAAGCCTAAGCAACTTGGCGATATTGCCAATACGCCCGGTTACGTTGCCAGCCCGGTGCTGCCAGATGCCCAACGGGCGTTGATTATGCCCCTCACCTATCATGCTAAAGCGATTGGCACGTTGGTGTTATTCAGTCGCTATGCCGAATTGTTCACCCAAACGGATATTCATATTTTTAGTGTATTGGCAAGTCATTTTACGATTGCCTTCTCTACGGTGCATCGTTACGAGCGTTACCAAAGCCAAGAACGGCATAATCATATTTTGCTGGAAGCATGGAAGCGGTTGGCACATCTGCAAGATTATCACCAAGTGGCGGATACTTTGCATGATTTGGTCGTGGAACTTCCCTATGTGCAGCAAGGCTTAGTGTGGTTGGCAGCGTTTACATTAGAAGGCTGCGAGCAAGATATCATCAGTGCTGGCAGCGATAATGTTACCCAAGCGTTTGCGACCTTGCGCGATAGCCGCGAACTGAACCAAATTTTGAAGCAGTTTCATGCTGATTTGCAGCCGATTTTAATGGGACCGCAGCAATTACCGGGTACCAATGCGGTGCGCTTGTTTAACTTGATGCGCGGCAGTTATTTAATTTTTATGCCCATCTTCAGCGCCAAGAATATCAATGGAACGCTGGCGATTAGCCTGACTCCCGGCAGCAGTTTGGATGATACCGAGCTAGAACTGTTTGAAAATTTGCTCAAAATTGCCGGGCAAATTCTGGAACATATCAATTTTATGCGGTTGATGGATCAAAAAAGCCATGACCTAGAGACAATTCTTCGCAGTATTTCCGAAGGCGTGTTCTTCATTGATAAAGATAATCATGTGCTTTTTGCCAATCCACAACTCAGCGCCCTAACGGCGATACCGCATGATGATATTGTGGGGCAAAGTGGCAGTGTCTTATTCCGGCGGTTGGCAGAATGCGCGGATGATTTTAATGACACCTTGCGTCAATTTATGAATGTGTTGCAACAAGGTCTGGAAGGCGACCCAGAAGCGTATGGCGAAGACCGCTATCAGTTTGAGATTCCATCGCAGCGGTTACAATGTTTGTTGCGCGTTGAATTGGTGATGACACGCTACCGCAATGAAGGCAATACTGCTACTTGGTTAGGCATTGTGCGGGTGATACAGCAGGATAACACGCCAGTAGAAATGCCTGTGTCCGTCATTGACCAACTTGCTGGATATATCCGGTTGCCATATGCTCAGGCAAACAGCCTCATTGATACGCTGCTGGAACGCTATGAACGCTTAGATACGGATATTCGGCGGCAGTTGATTACCCGTTTGCAAAGCCAGATTCATTATCTGGAACAGTTGTGGGAAGATTTGCTGAAACTCCAAGACCTGCAAAACAAAACCATGACCCTTTCCATGACGGAAATCAGTGTGTCAGATTTGATTGAAAAAGTTTTTGAACTGCGAATTTTGCAGCGGCAGCGGCGCGACTTTGAATTTCGCATCCCCAACAATGTGCCGCTGGTGCAGGTGGATATGAATCGGATGGCACGGGCGATTGCGCGTATTCTCTATACCATTAGCGAGAGTGTGCCACATGGAACAATCACTACTATCCGGGCAGAAGTGGATAAACAGGGCGGTGTACGCCTGAGTATCAGCAATGATTTATATGTGATTCCAGCCGATGGTTATCGCCAAGTATTCCAACCAACTGAATTGGGTGAGTATTCGTTCCAAGATGGTATTACCCATCTTCGCATGTATTTGGCGCGGGCAGTGATTAACAAACATGGCAGCCCCCTAGAAGCGCATAATATTCCCGGCAAAGGCACCGTTTTGACGATGATATTGCCGCGCCCTGTAGAACCAGAAGTTCCTGTAACGTTGGCATTGCCCGAAGTCTCGTATGCAGCACCTGCGCCCGAATTGCAAGGTATTATTGTTTTGCGCGGTACATCGCGTTTGTGGCAGCGCGTTCTTCCGGTGATGATGAGCCAATATGGCAGCGACCACGTTTATGAGTGTACATCGTTGGAAGATGTGCAGTGGGCAGTCAAATCGCGGGCATATGATATTATTCTGGTGGATGCCACGCCCAATGATGCCGATTGTATGACAGTTTGCCGCCGCTTGCGTGATACGACCAAACTGCCTGTGTTAATTTTGTCGGATAATCCGAATGTCAAACAAAAAGTAACGGCGCTGTCTATCGGCGTGAACGATTACCTGAACATTACCACTGACCCATCGGAAGTGATGGCGTTGATGGCAAAAATTGAAAACTTGGTGCGCCGTACTTCCACATCGGAACGTACCCAAGAACCCGTGCAGATTGGCAAACTGCATATTGATTTGAACACCCGCGAGGTATTTTTGGAGAGTAAGCCGCTAGATTTAACGCGCATTGAATATGAACTGCTGCGAATTCTGGCGATTAATCCCGGAACAGTTATCCGACATGAAGAACTTCTCACAGAAGTTTGGGGACCGGATTGCCGCGATAACAAAGAATACCTATGGGTGAACATGAGTCGCCTGCGCCGTAAAGTTGAATTTGCCAAAGGCGAAAGTTATATTCAAACTCGGTCACGGGTGGGGTATTTCCTGCACAACCCAGAAGCATGATACACCTTGCATAACAAACACAGCCTTAATAGATAACCAATTGGGATAGACGAGCATCACTATCCCAATTTTGTTTTTAGAAGGATGTTGTTAAGAAATATAAAAACTGGTTATCTCGCTCTTGCAACCACATAAAGAAATTGATACAAATTGCGACATATTAAAACACCCTGACATTGTTATGGATTTGTAAGGAAAAAACGGACGAGTAGTAGATTTGCAAGGTTAAAAATGGGTTTCACTAACAAAATTTTGCAAGTTTTGCCACTACTCAACCTAAAATGTTAGGGGTTTTGTAAGGATATTTAATATAAATCAATTAACGCACCAAATCTACACAAAATAACAACAAATTGGGTGTAAAATTCATTGTATTTCAACTTTAAAATAATGATACCGTTAAGTTAATTTTGTGAAACGGTAAGCAAAATGGGTGGATACTATAAGCGGGTATAAAAGCTAAATAGACTTATCTTTTACCGGCAAGTGTGGGGCTGGTATGAACCGTCTTTGGTGTTTTGATAAAATCGTTTCTACGATAAATAATGTGCTACTGAAACATCCTATCGGCAGTCCGCATAGGGTGTATTATGGTTTTATGTTGATGAAGCCTTCACGCTCTGGTTATCAAGTCCCGTCGGAGGGATATATGAAGCGTCAATTGTTCAGTTTGGGTGTTGTTGCGCTGTTGTTGGCGCTGCTCACCGCTTGTACGGAAACACCGCGGGTTGAGGTGATTGATATTGTCCCCGCAAATAATGCAGTAGATGTCAG
Source organism: Anaerolineae bacterium (assembly GCA_022842885.1). Lineage (GTDB taxonomy): Bacteria > Chloroflexota > Anaerolineae > Aggregatilineales > Phototrophicaceae > JALHOR01. Next base: position 27,393 of record JALHOR010000015.1, on the reverse strand, counting down.
CATCTACACCGGCGTGGCGATTACCTTAAAGCTACCCGAAGATGGTGCCGGGATTGATATAAATACGCTCAATTCCACCACCCTAACACTCCAACAGTCGGAAGTGCAAACAGCCGTCGCCGCATCTATTACTGCGTATGGACGCGATAGCATTAGCGTACAGCCGTTGGCAGCATTGGTGCCGAATACTCAATATACACTGACGCTCACCGAAAATGTCAAAGATAAAAAGGGCAACGCGCTCAAACCTTTTACCCTGACTTTCACTACGGGCGCAACGCCTGATGGTGAACCCGTGCAGGGCATTGAATTTGAACAGATGGATGCGGGTGCAACTGCCGAAAATGGATACACAGGTTTAACATTCGGTCCTGATAATCGTCTGTATGCTGTCAACCATGCCGGGCAAGTTTTTAGCTGGCAGGTCAATGATGATGGCAAATTGAGCGATGAACGGGTTTTCCCGTTGTTTGAACAGCGCGTCTTGATTGGCTTAAAATTCGACCCGGCTTCGACACCCGATAATATGCTGCTATGGGTGACGAGCAACTTTGCGGGTTTGGTGGATGCTCCCAACTTTTCTAGCGAAATTAGCCGCATTGATAGCACCGATGGCGGTGAAACATGGACACGTACCGATTATATTGTGGGGCTGCCACGTTCTATCCGTGACCACCTGACCAACAGCATTGAGTTTGGTACAGATGGCATGATGTATGTCACGCAAGGCAGCATCAGCGGTGCAGGTTCGCCTGACCCCGGTTGGGGCAACCAAGTGGAAACCATGTTAAGCGGCTCCATATTGCAAATTGACCCGGCACTGCTGTTGGCGTATGTTGAAGCCAATGGCAAACCGCTGGATGTGACGACAGGCGATGTCGGCGAAGATGGCAAAGTTCTGGTGAATCGCAATTTTGGCTTGGGCGATGCCAAACTTTCCCAGACCAATACCGATTTGGATGACCCTGAAATTTATTACAATCCGCTGCTGCCGGATGCACCCGTTAAATTGTATGCAACCGGACTACGGAATGCCTATGATCTGGTTTGGCACAGCAACGGCATCTTATACTCACCTGTGAATGGCACGGCGGGCGGCGGCAGAACCCCCGAAACCCCTAATCCGCTGCCTGTTGCTTGCGAACAGCGGATTGATGCGGCGACGAATGGTGTTTACACAGCACCGACTACCCCGAATGTGAAACCCCCGGCGCAAAATGATTGGCTGTTTTTGATTGAAGCGGGTGGTTATTATGGGCAACCGAACCCCGCACGGTGCGAATGGGTGTTGAATGGCGGCAATCCGACTGACCGCCCCGACCCCGGTCAAACAGGCGACCATTACCCAGTGGGGTTGCAACCAGACCGCAATTGGCGCGGTGCGAATGCTTATGATTTTGGTTTGAACAAATCCGCGAATGGTATCATCGAATATCAAACCGATGTGTTTGATAGCAAATTGCTCGGCGGATTGTTGGTCGTGCGCTACAGTTTGATGGATGACATTATCGTGCTGAAGCCCGGCGAAGATGGCACGATTGCCGAAGTGATTGAAGGCATTCCCGGTTTTGTGGGGCTGCGTGACCCGCTAGACTTAATTGAAGATACCCGCAATGGCAACCTCTATGTTGCCGAATATGCCCCCGGCACGATTATGCTGCTGCGCCCGTTGGATGCTTCCAAAGTGGCGGAGACCAGCACCGGTTCTAACCCGGTGGGTTCTAGGCAACGCCCGGCAGGCAATACGGGCATGATGAAACTGCCCGGTGGCTTTACCACGCGACTAGACGGCATCGGTGGCGATATGCCGGTGCTACTCGACCAAGGTCCGGCGACACCGGATATTGCCGTTACGCCGATGGTTGTCCCTATGTTGGACGATAATGGCGGTGGTGTTGGTCCAAATCGGGCGGTGCAAATTACCAATAATGGTACAGGTCCTCTGACGATTAACTGTGTGATTGCTGCGCCTTTCAGCTTGGCGGCAGCTTGCCCGGCGAGTGTTGCTGCCGGTACGACCGCTACCATTAATGTGCGTTACACATCTACCTTTACCAACCCGACCATTGGTGTTTCATCTGGGACTTTGACGATTAACAGCAATGACCCCGATACACCGCAGACGATTTTGCAATTGCGGGGTATTGGGAAGCCGCCGGGGGGGGGCGCAGCCGAACCCTCGTTACAATTCATTTTTGATGCATATGGACTGCCGATTACCACGGGTGATGATGACCCCGTGACCAACCCGATTCACAGTTCGGTGGCATTAGCCACTAGCGGGCAGTTGGGTCCGGATGAAATTCGCATTCAATCGTTTGAAAAAGCCGGTCCCGGACCGGTAACGCTGCAACCACTAGCTGCCTTTGCCTTGAATCATACTCCAGTCACTACGATTGGTTGGCATCCGACAGGCAACACTACGCTCAATCCGGTGATGACGATTGCGGCGGGCAGTTCTTCAACTTTGAATCCCGGAACAGGTGGTGCAACCAGTTTTGACCCCGGTACTGCCAAATTTGGCATTTATGCCAAATGGGATCACCCAACATGGGCAGGGCGCGTGACCAGCACAGAAGATGCGCTTAATGTGTTTGCTGGTGCATATCCCCATCATGCTCGCATTTATCCGTATACAGATGCTAACGGTGTGCTAGAACCGAATGCATATATCATCGCTTATGATGAAGCCACAACTGGGCAAGATTATAATGATGTGGTCTTTATCGCCCGGAATGTGCGCTTGGCGACCCCCGCAGGTCAAGGGCGCATCCGGTTTGAAAACCGCGATTGGTCAACGCTGAATTTAATGGGCATTCCGCAGTTAAATTATCTCAATACTTGGTTATCGTTCAGCAAAGTTCATAATGGTGCTATTAATAGCCATACAGACATTACCCTGCGTATTCATAACGACGGTGGCACGCCGCTGGTGCTGACACGCATGACTGTGAGCGATACTTTACGGTTTGATTTGGTGAATAACGAAGATGCGGCGGGTTGGACGACGACGATTACCCCCGGCGGTTTTTATGATTTGCGCGTGCGCTATGTGGAATCGATTACGTTGTTGCCCCCCACAGCCGGTCCAGATCGCGGTATTTCTGCCAGCAGTGGCACCTTGACTATTCCATCTAGTGACCCGACGAATCCTGTTCAGACAGTGCAGTTACGGTCATTGGGACAGCGCAATTCGGGCGGTAATACAGAGCCAACCTATTTGCAAATTATTCAACATGCTTTCGGTATCACATCCAATATTCCTGCCAACATGAACTCGGCATATACGCCCCAAGGGGAAGAAGTTCTATCGTATTATTGGCGTCCAACGGGTCCAATTTATGGGCGTTTCTTGGCGGCGTATCAAGGTTGCCCAAGCAATACCTCTTTGCGGTTTAACCGGGTCGGTGGTGGTCCGGGTGGCGCTACCCCTGCCTACAATCCTAATTACTGCCAAACCCTACTGCCGTTTACGGGTTCGGGAACTGCCCCGACTGAAGTTTTATTTGTGCCGGCAACTGGCACCTATTCGATTACTGCCGCTGGTTACAATACCAATCGCTGCGAAGGCGTGACCAATTGTACGCAGCATGGGTTCCGCTTGTGGCCCTTCCGCACACCCTCTGGGCAAGTTGTTCCGAATACGTATGTGGCTATCCAAGATTTTGTTGCACCGGGCTGCGGGGCTGGCATTGGTGGTGGCGGTAACTGCGATTATCAAGACCATGTGTTTTTGATTACCGGTATCGAACCTGCTGTAGTGCCACCACCCGATTTCACACTAAGCAAAACCGTGAGCAATCCGAGTGTGCCACTGGGATCCAATTACAGCTATACCGTAAGTGTTACCAATAATTTGATTTTCCAAGCACCCAACATGGTGGTGACGGATGTGCTGCCTGCCGGATTGAATTTCGTATCGGCGACACCTTCGCAAGGGACATGCACATTTGCTGCTGGCACCATCACATGCAATTTGGGCAATGTGTTAGGGCAGCAAACCGCGACCATCACCATTACCGTTGCACCCACAACAGCGGGCGAAAAAGTGAATACCGTTAATGCGGTCAGCAGTGGTGTAACGCGCACCGCAACCGTTACCAGCGGCGTGATTGACCCGGCGAATCAGCCCGGTACGATTACCATCGTCAAAGAAGCCACACCCGAAAGCAATACAGTCTTTAATTTTGCGGTGACAGGCGGCTTGAATAATTTCACGCTCGCAGATAACGGCACTGGCACAGGTCCGCAGATTCAGACGCATGTCAACTTTGGAACGAGCAGCACCGCCCCGGCAACCTTTAATGTGGCGGATACTGGCGCGGCTTATACTCCGGCTCGTGGTTTCGGCTGGGTCACGGAAGCTACGCGCAATGATGCTAATCCAGCGCCTTCGGTCAATAACAATGCTCGTAATCGTACTACCAGTGTTTTAGGACCCGAATACAACTCATTCAATCATGTTCAGGGAACTGCCGCCGACCCCGGAGCGCGGGCGTGGATAATGAATGTTCCCAACGGTTCGTACCAAATCACCGTGGCAGTCGGCGATGCTGACAATATCAACAGCACGCATCGCATCAATGTTAATGGTGTAAATTTCATTAACAATTTTATACCGCCCCCCGGTTTTCCCAATGGCGCGGCTGAACGGCATCGCACGACAACGATCACCTTAAATGTTACCACTGGGCGCATCGTGGTGGATGCCATTGGCGGTACCAATACCAAACTTAACTTCATTCGTATCGTCGGTGGTCCTACTATTCCCGGCAATACGCGCATCTTCAATTATGTGCTGCCCGGCACTTACGATATTACCGAAACAGCGATTCCGATTGGCTGGAATTTGAGCAATATCGTATGTGATACGGGCGTCACCAATATTACCAATGGTGTCCGGCTAACGCTTGCCAGCGCCCAGAATATTGTTTGCACGTTCAATAACCAGCAAATCACGGGTCCAGTGATTGATATTCAAAAGACACCCGATACCCAAGATGCCGCACTGGGCGGAACAGTTACTTTTACAATGACTGTTACCAATATCGGCAATGTTCCGCTGAACAATGTGACCGTGACCGACCCGTTAGCGCCCGGCTGTGACCGCAATTTGGGGACGATGGCATCCACAGCGGTGCAAACCTATACCTGCACATCAGAGCCTATCACGGGCAACCTGACTAATACAGCGAATGTGACCGGAACACCCGCGACGGGGATTGCCCCCACCGATTTTGATACTGCCAATGTGGTGTTGGTGAATGCGGCACTGACCATCAATAAAACGCCGGATACCCAAACGCTGAATCCCGGTGCAACTGCCAATTTCACTGTTACTGTGACCAATAGCGGCGTTATTCCGTTGGCGAATGTCACAGTCGCTGACCCGTTAGCGCCCGCCTGTAATCGTAATATTGGGGCGATGGCACCCGGCGCAACCACCACCTACAACTGCGCTCTAGCAAATATCCCCGGTACCTTCACCAATATAGCGACGGTTACGGGCACATTGAATGGTGGTAGTCTGGTGACGGCAAGCGATACGGCGTTGGTGGTGTCGAATATCACTTACGGTCCGGCGACTTATCGGGTCAATGTAGGTGGTCCGCAATTGGCAGCTGCCGATGGCGGTGTGGTATGGAGCCGTGACCAATTGGCTCCGGGTGTAGCGGGTGCTTATCCGTTCTTGGTCAACAATATGACCATTAGTACGTCTGGTTTTACTGGCACAAATGCCACCAACGCGCCAACGGCATTGTTTGGCACGGCGCGTTTTGACGGTACTAATAATGCCACCCGGATGCAGTATAACTTCACCGGTTTAACGCCGGGGCAGCAGTATGAAGTCCGCCTCTTCTTTGCCGAGAACAACTTTACGGCAGCAGGCGCACGCCAGTTCCATGTGGATATTGCTGGCACACGGGTTCTGACCAATTTCGATACCTTTGCCGCCGCATTGGCGCAAACGGGCAACGGACGGAACGCTATCCGTCGTGATTTCCCGGTAACGGTTGGAGCCGGCGGTAATATCTTGGTAGATTTTGCCCACGGTGCATTTAATAACCCCACTGTTAGAGGCATCGAAATTGTGCCGATTAATCCGCTGTTGATCGCTAACTTGGGCGTAAATCCGACTATCGTAGATTTTGGCACAATCATTGTTGGAACAACGGCAACAGCACAAAATATCACGCTCACGAATTTAGGGGTGGTTGGTGCGCCGAACATCACGACTTCCAATGTGGCGGCAGCAGGCGCAACCGGGCAATTTACGGTGAATCCGTTGGGTGCAACCGGAATTGTGATTGCACCTCAGACTAACGATACATCGTTGACTACGAATTTTGCGCCCACTACCGAAGGCGTGCATCAAGTCACGCTGACGTTGACACACGATGGCGCTAACGGACCCACCAGCACGATAACGCTGCGTGGGACGGCAGTGATACCGGATTTGGTCTTTACGCCCAATACGCTCACTTTCAATATTGACGAAAACTCACCAGACCCAACGGCAACATTGCCCGTCAATTTGACACAAACATTTAATTTACCCACCACCGCGACGCTGGATACTTCGGCTTGCCCGTTTGTTACAGCCGTTACACCGCCGAGTGGCGCTGTTCCGGCATCTGGCGGTGGCAACCTACCAGTTCAAGTGACGGTGAATCGCACAGGTTTAACACCGGGTCCGCATACCTGCATTTTGCGGGCAACGGCACCGGGCTATGACCCGGCACAAGTGACCGTGACCGTGAATGTGACGGCTGCCAATTATGATATTCAGATTATCAATAATGCGGCACAGGTTACAGTCAATCCGGCGGGTCCGTTGGTTACGGTTGCACCGGGCGCGAACCAAACCTTCACGTTCACACCGCAGCCCGGTTTCATCGTCACGGATGTTCGTTTGAATGGCAACAGCTTGGGGGCGATTACTAACTACACCCTCAACAACATCAACAGCGATTATGTGATAGAAGTGTTGTCGGGACCCATTCCGGTCTATAACCTGACGGTTAATGTTTTCGGTAATGGGATTGTGCGCCCGCCTGCTAGTGCGGGTGGTGACATTACAGCGAATGCTGTTCTGACGTTCACGCAGGGGCAAACACCCACCTTTAATTTCCTTCCGGCAGTTGGCTGGCGCATTGACCGTGTAGTGACCACCGATAGCAGCGGCAACGCTGTGAATCGTGGTGCTATCCCGTTGTATACCTTCCCGGCATTTAGTACCAATGGCGTTCTGGATGTTCATTTTGTCCAACAGACCCCCGCGACGCTGGTTCTTATCAAAGAAGCCACGCCGGAAGGTGCGACTATTTTCCCCTTCGGCGTGACGGGACCCAATGGCTTTGCCCAGAACTTTAACATCGTAGATGACGGTATTTTGCCGCCCTCTTTTGTCGCCAATATCAACTTCTCTGCACAAGCGGATCCTGTTCCAGCGGGGTACACCCTAGATTATGGGTTGTCGTATCGGGTTCAGGGTGGCCTAGAATATGGTTGGGTGACACAAGCCAGTATCGCCGCAGGTGGACCGGGTGTGCCGACGAACATGGTCAGTTTGGGGCGTGACCGTGGTTTCTCGCCCGGCATCCCGCAAGAACTCGATACTTACATGCATATGCAGTATTTCCCCTTCAACAATACTTTCCCGAATGCGGCATGGGAAATTGTTGTGCCGAATGGCTTATACGAAGTCACAGTCAGCGTGGGCGATGTGTTAGCGCCCAACAATAACTCGACGCATGTGATTAATGTCGAAGGTCAGAATTTCATTACCTTTGCCCAAGCAGGGGTGAGTGGAACACTGGCGCGTACTCGCCAAGCCACGCAAACGCTGCCCGTAACCGATGGACGGCTGACAGTGGATGCCATCGGCGGTACCAATACCAAGATTAACTATGTCCGCATTCGCCAGATTGTGACGACCAATAATCGCCAAATCCTGAGTGTGATACCGGGAACTTATAACATTGCAGAAACGTTGCAACTCGGTTGGAATTTGACCAGCATCAACTGTACAACGGGTCTCACCGATGCCGCGACTGGAACTGCCAGTGTGACATTGGCAGAAGGCGCAACCGCGACTTGTACCTTTAATAATGCAGCTGTTCCAGTGGATGCAGTCAATGATACCTATCTGATTGCTGAAGGTTCGCTAGCCAATATTCCAGTGGCACAGGGTGTCTTGTTAAACGACTTCCCGGCAACGGGGATGACCGCCACTGTTGCGACACCGCCTATCGGTGTGACTGGGTTCGCCCTCAATGCTAATGGCAGTTTCACCTTCCAGCACACAGCGGGCAGCACCACGCCGGTCACATTCACGTATACGGCAACCGATAGCGTCAATAACGATGTAGCGACCGTGACTGTGAATATTCTGGCGGCGGTGAATGATACTTATGCGGTTATCTCTGGACAAACGCTGCTGACGGCTGCGCCGGGTTACTTGGCGAATGATGTATTCCCAGTTGGGGCAACCGTTGCTCTCGTAGATAATGTAGATAATGGAACGCTCGTTTTCAACGCTGATGGGTCGTTCAGTTATACACCGAATGCTGGTTTCTTGGGTGCTGATACATTCCAATACAATGTGACCAGCGGCGGCGTAACCGATGTGGCGACGGTCACTATCAATGTCAATCCGCCGGTGGTGGTTGCCAATGATGATATTTATACCACCAACGAAGATACGGTATTGAACGTTCCTGCCCCCGGCATTCTCGGTAACGATACTGTGCCGGTCGGCGGCGTGACCATCACCATCATGGACAATGTGGATAACGGTATATTAGTCATGAATCCTAATGGGTCGTTTACCTACACGCCGAATGCCAATTTCAACGGCACAGATACGTTTGTCTATCAATTGGATGATGGGGCAACAAATCTCGATACGGCGATTGTCACCATTACGGTAACGCCAGTCAACGATGCACCTGTCGCCGTTGCCGATGCCTTTGTTATCACGCAAGCCACCATCTTAAGTGTGGCAGCACCCGGCATTCTTGCTAATGATACCGATGTAGATAACGCCATCATCACGGTGGTTGCCCCTACGGGACATTCGGGTAATCCGGCATGGTTGGGCGTCAATCCTGATGGGTCACTGTTCTTCGCGCCCGATGCTACATTCGCCGGAGTTTACACATTTAATTACACCGTCACGGATGGTACAGCAACCAGCGCCCCGGCGACAGTGACCATTACAGTCAATCCGTTGTCGAGCGTGGCAGCTACCAACGATGCTTATAATGTGAATCAGGGGCAAACACTGCTGACGGCTGCGCCGGGTATCTTGGCGAATGATATTTATCCGGTGGCTGGTGTCACAGTGAATGTGACCGATAACGTGGATAACGGCATCTTGACGACGGCTAACGATGGCTCGTTCACGTATACGCCCAATGCCGGGTTCAGCGGCACCGATACGTTCACTTATCAGATTGTTAATGGCGCGGATGTTGCCATTGCCATTGTGACGATTACAGTGAATCCGCTGCCCGCACCCGTTGCCGTCAATGATGTGGCGGTGGTCGCGGCGGGGGCAACGGTGGGGGTGAATGTGACTGCCAACGATACCTTTGCGCCCGGCGCTGTCGCTGTGACGATTGTTACGGCTCCAGCCGAAGGGACAGCCGTGGTGAATGGTCAAAATATTGATTACACTGCGCCGGCTGTGCCAACTTTGGGCAGTGTAACGCTCACCTATACCATCCGCGACATCACCACCAACGTGTCTAATGTGGCGACCGTCACGATTGTCCAAAATATCAATGCGCCATCGTTATTTGTTAGCGTGACACCCAATACCCAAACTGTCGGCACAGGTCAGCCCGTTACCTTCAACCTGTCTATCCGCAATAATGGCAATACTAACCTAACCGGAATTTCGTTTGCCATTACCAATTCAGCGGGTCTGCCAGAAACCTGTATCATTCCGGCTTTTGACTTAGCGATTGGCGCTCAACAGACCTTTACCTGCACCGATGCAGTGGCTCCGGCGACGGATTACACCCGTACTTTCACCGCCTCAGATGGGGCTGGCGCAGTGGTTGCGGCTGCCACTGTTCAGGTGTTGATTGGTGGGAATTTGCCGCCGATTGCCGCGGATGATGTGGCGCAAACGAACAAAAATCAGGCGATTGAAGTGCCAGTGGTGCTGAACGATTTTGACCCTGAAAATGCGCTAAATCCGGGCAGTGTCATCCATATCACCGAACCCATCAACGGTTTCATCGCCAGCATCAATCCAGTTACCGGCACAATGCGTGTGCAACCGGGGACAGATTTTGTGGGGACACTCAGCTTCATTTACACGATTTGCGATTTGTCCGGCTTGTGCGATACCGCGACTGTCACCGTGACGGTGGTAGATGCCCCTCCTGGCAATGTGGCTAATCCGGCACAAATTGGTCCCGATGGTCAACCGCTACCGCCGGGCGCACAGGTGGCTGGCTCAGTGACAGTGAATCCGCAAATTTCGGTCTTTGACCCCGGTTTAAGCAAGATTGGGCTGCTGCTGCCCGGACAATTGGGCGTTAACGGCGAACAAATTGAATGGGTGATTGTGGCACGTAACATTGGCACTATCGTAGGCACCAATGTTATCGTGACTGATAACTTGCGGAGTGAACTGCGCGTTGACCGGGCGATTACTTCCAAAGGGACAGCGAGTGTTTCTGGGCAAACGGTGACATTCTCACTGGGCGACCTAGCACCGGGCGAAGCTGTACAGATGAGCATCTTTACGACTGTGCTGCGCGGCGGGGTGGAAGTCAATAATACGGCAACCATCGTCGCTGATAATATCCCCGGTGGACAAGCGCGGTCGGTGACTGCCCGCGTGGTGACGACTTTGCCGCGCACGGGTGAATCACCGTGGAGTGGCGTGCGTCTGCTCTTGTTGGCAGCATTTGGCGCTGTTGTAATGACAATTTCCGTTGTCGCTTTCCGGGTCATCCGGCGGCGGCACTATCGTTAAAACACAGTCTGGCAGCCGGTTTTTCACCTCTAACCCACACACGGTTGCCAGTTTCGTGTCATCGGGGGCAGTTGCCTCCCTCTTTATCAGCCCTTCTCTTTACCCAGGAAGGGCTATTTTTATTGTTTGGCGGATGACAAAAAACGCGGCATAATCACCCCATCATTGTTATCCCGAAAGATATTGTATTTGATGAATCGCCATCACAAAGCCACCCGGCAGCAACTCAAAAAGCATAATCGCCAACTGCTGCTGCGCTCCATTTATGAACAACCCGGTTGCAGCCGTGCCACCCTTTCCGAAGAAACAGGTCTTGCCAAACCCACCGTGTCCGATATTGTGAGTGAACTCATGGGGCAAGGCTTGGTTGAAGAAACCGGGCAAGGCGCTTCAACGGCAGGCGGCGGCAAACGCCCAACGCTGCTGCGTTTCGTACCCATTGCGCGGCAAGTGATTGGCATTGCCATCAACGATGATGTGATTATGGGGTGTTTGGCAAATTTGAATGCTGCCATTGTTGCCCGCCACCAATTAAACCGGGCTGATTTGCCGTTGATGACCGCCATCGAATATGTGATTCATGCACTGATGGCACAATGCGATGCGCCGTTGTTGTGCATCGGGTTGGGGGTGCCGGGCATCGTGGATGAAGACCGGGGTATTGTCCAAGCCTCTACTGACTTGGGGTGGTCGCAAGTGCCAATCAGCGCCCCGTTGAGCGCCCGTTACAGGGTGCCAGTTTATGTCAGCAATAATACTGAATTGGCTGCCCGCGCCCGTATCGTCTACGACAATCCGCGTGGGGTCAAAAATCTAGCGGTGGTGTTAATTAATCATACCGTCGAAATCGGCTTGACTTTTGCGAATGGGTATCGGCATGGCAGCGATTTACGCCCTTTATCGCTGGCAGACGGCACGACAGTCAATGCCCTCAGCCATGACCAAGTGCTAATGCGCTTGCAGGCTTTATTGGCAGCGTCTACCCAGAGTTCTTTATCCGCCGCCTTGCCTACTTATTTAGGTCTGCGACAGGCATTTCTGGATGGAGATAGGGTAGCGCAGCAGTTGGTAGATGAATTGGCAGCGTTGTTGGTGCAGGTCTATACTTGGATTATTGGGTTGGTTCGCCCGGAAGAAATTGTGCTTGCCGGGCAGTTGAGCGATACCGGGCAACCGTTGTTAGATGCTATCCAGCGTGGTTTAGCCCTGCGCTTTCCCCAGACGATGTTGGAAACAGTTCATTTATCGCTGGCAAACCGCCAACAATTGACCCTACGGGGGGCAGTGGTGGGGGCTTTACATCGTGAATTGGGGTTATTCTGATGGCAAATATGATTTGTGTTGTGACCAATGACCCGAATGCCGTATTCCAGCGTCATGTGATTGATGGTATTCGTTGGCAGATGCACCGGCATAACTTTGAAGTCCGCATCGAAATTTCTGACCCGCGCCATCAAGCCTTACCCTCAGCGATTCCGTTGTGCAGCGGCGTAATTGTGTTGACGACGGCGCTTGATAATGCTCAACTAGCGTTGGTACATGGGACAGGGAAAGCTGTAACACTCGTTAGCCACACCGTAGCGAGTTTGCCTATTCCGGCGGTCATGCCCGCCAATTTGGAGGGAATTGAACGCTTGATGGATTATATGGTATTGGAATGTGGGTGTAAGCAATTTGTCTTTATCCAAGGCGATATGCAGCAGTTAGATGGTCAGCAGCGCGACGAAGCCTTTCGGTTAAGCCTGATGCGCCATCACTTGCCACTGCCACCAGCGCGGGTCTTGGCGGGTGATTTCATTCCGACAGTGGCGGCACAAGCATTACAAACATTTTTGAAAACCAACATCACTTTTGATGCCGTCATTGCTGCTGATTATTTGATGGCGTGTGTTGCTTTAAATGTGCTGCGGGCGCAGGGGCGGCGCGTTCCACAAGAGATTTGTGTGGCAGGGTTTGGTGATGGTCCCGAAGCCGAAACTGTGGGCTTAACCACAGTAGCGGCAGATGTCGTCGAATTAGGGCGGCGGGCAGCGCGGCAGCTTTTGGCACAAATCAACGGGCTGCCCATTCAGGGCGTTACATGGCTGAATACCGACATCATCAAACGCCGTACCTGCTGCGAAGATTTATAGCGCGGGTTCAAAGTTAAAAGGGCAAAGTTAAAAGATGAAAGCTAAGAGCCTGTTTTGTAAATGTAATAGTTCTTTATGTTATCATGTGTGATTTTCAATAGGTGTTTAGCTTTCAGCAGTCAGCTATCAGCTTTTTAGCCTATTTCTCAGTGAAATCTCGGTGTTCTCGGTGTCTCTGTGGTTCAAAATTGCGGTAAATGACAAATCTATAACAGGCTCTAACAGCTAAAGGCTAATAGCTAACGGCTAAAGGCTAACAGCTAATACGCTAAAAAGGATACATGATATGCTCACTCAAGATGGTTGTTTAACACGTCAACAACGGTTACAACAAATTCTCGCTGAACATCATTTGGATGCGGTGCTGATTACGGATAGACATGATATTTATTATTTCACGGGAAAATTATTGCCCGTGCTACCTGTGACTCTGCCCGGTGTTTTCTGGTTGGGGGCAGATGGCACAACGTTTTTGATTGCGCCCGAAGTGGGCGGCGAACCGTATGTCAACGAATTTTTGCCATATCCGCATAATTCCGGCGGCACAAGTCACCCGGATTTGCTCTCGCGTGCCAATGCGTTATTCCACACACAATTATCCAGCAAATCTGCCCAACGCATCGGCTATCAGGCAGAATTTGCACCCATGCTGCTGCTGCAAACGGCGACAACCATACTCGGCGCACTCGAATGGGTCGCTATAGACCAAACTTTACAAACGATGCAAATCCGCAAAGATGCCGATGAATTGGCACTGATTAAAAAAGCGGTAGCGATTAATTGTGCCGCGTATGATGCCGCCCAAAAGATGATTGCGCCCGGTGTGCGCGAATGTGATGTGTTTGCCGCCGCAAAACAAGCGACGGTAATCGCCGCAGGCGAAGAGGTGTATCACAATGGTGATTATCAATGTGGGGTAGGGGGTGGTTTTGCGCGTGACCGCCAAATCCAAGCAGGCGAACTCTACATCATTGATGCGTGGACAAATTATCGTGGCTATTGGTCAGACTTATCACGAGTATTTATTGTCGGTGATATGGTTAGCGATTTGCAGCACTCGGTGTTTGAGCATATCAAAGCCATTTTTGCTGATATTCCGGTACAGCTAAAACCCGGTGTGGATGGCACAGCATTGTATCATTGGTTGGATGCTCGTTTGCGCCAACATCCTGCCATTGCCGAAGTGGGTTTGACGCACCACGCCGGACATAATATCGGGCTTCGCGCTCATGAACAACCGGATATGAATCCAGAACGCGGCGGTATTCTGCAAGTGGGCAGCGTGGTGACGATGGAACCCGGCGTCTATTTATCGGAGCTTAATGGCGGTTTTCGTATCGAGAATATGTATCTCGTCACGGAACATGGCGGCGAACTGCTCTCCAATTATCCAATTGAGTTGCATCCTAGCCGTTAGAGAATGGAAGGTGGATTTCTGTAACCCGATGAAATTATTGTCTTGGTGGTCTCTTTTGAAAATAGTGCTGAGTGCTGAGGACTAAGTGCTGAGTCAAAAACTACATGCTACTTAGCAGTCAATCAGATTACCAATTTTCATCTCTTGGTGTGATGGTATTTCATAGCGACTCAGTGGTTCAAAAATTTTTAGGAATGGATATTCATTGTGCTGCGGTTGCCGGGTTTCTTTACTGCGATTTTGCAATGTTGGCTGGCTGCTTGTGTTACAATCATGCATAAGAATGATGATGCATAGGGGGAAAACCTGTGGCTCGGTTCTGGGTATTGGCATTATGCGGTCTATGGCTGACGGGCATCGTTGCCGCGCAAACCACTGATTTTTGGGCGTGTCCTGTTAATGTTGCCGGGCAAACGCTGCATGTCTATAACTGGACAACCTACATCGCCGAAGATACGATTTCCAATTTTGAGGCGTTGTGCAGCGTGACGGTGATGTATGATACTTTTGAAGAAGATAGCATCTTGATAGATGAACTGCGGGCAGGCAATCCCAATGGCTACGATGTGGTCATCCCGATTAATTTTACAATGGAAACCATGTTAGATGAGAATCTGCTGCAACCGCTGAATTTTGATAACATCCCCAATTTTGCCGATATGAACCCCAATTTTGTCAAACGTCCTTTCGACCCGGAAAATCGCTACAGTGTGCCGTATTTATGGGGAACAACCGGCATTGGCTACAACCGCGACAGAGTGGGGCAAACTATCACCAGTTGGCAGCAAGTGTTTGAATCATCTGCGCGGGTAGCATGGATTGATTATGATCGCTTGATGTTGGGCGTGGCGCTTAATCTTTTAGGGCTGAATCCGAGCAGCAGTAATCCGGCGGATTTGGCACAAGCCCGCGATTATCTGGTGGCAAACAGCCAAAATGTGACTGTCATCGCCGATGATACCGGGCAAGATTTGCTGGCGGCAGGTGAGGTAGATATTGTGATTGAATACAGTGGTGATGTGTTCCAGACGATAAACCAATTCCCCGACCAAAATATTGTTTATGCCATCCCCGATGAAGGTACTGTGACCGATATTACCAGTCTGGTGATTCCAGTGGGCGCGAAAAATAAGCCGCTGGCAGAAGTGTTTATAGATTATCTATTGGATAAACAGGTCAGCGCCGATATTGCCAATTATACGGTGTATGGCACGCCTAATCAGCGGACTGTAGATGAAGGTTTGATTTACGAAGATTATCTGAATGACCCGGCGATTTATCCCCCCGATGCCATTTTGAGCAAATTGTTTGTTCTGGAATCGGATGCAGCAATTGAAACCTTATTCAGCACCACTTGGCAAGAAGTCCGCGCTTTAACCGGGAAATAGGGGACACAACGCATGACCACACGGACGACGCGCACCACCTCAGCTTGGAATCTGACCACCCGTGTCCGGCTTATTCTGGATGGCGTGGTGCTATCGGTCTTGATTTTGCTGACAGCGGTACAGGCGGTGAATGCCTATACGGTTGCTTTCCGTTTGTTTGAGGAGATTGCGACGCTGAACAGCATCAAAGTGGATGCTGCGGAATCGGCGCTTCAGGCGATTGCGGGGGTCAGCCAAGCGACGGCAGATTATACGGCATTATCCTCCGATACCCCGTTATTTGAACAGGCAGTGAACGATATTTTTCGCAATTTTGAAGATTATCGGGATGAGATGTTTATCTTGCGGCGTAATTTACAAACTGCCGAAGAGACGACCGCCTTCACAGTTGCCGATACCTACACCTATTCGCGTTTTTGGCGGCACGTCAGCAATTTGATCGATGGACGTAGCGACAGCGATATTGCCCGCCGCGAATACCTTGCTGCCGATGACAATTTACGCAATCGCATCATTCCGGCGCTGCAACAATTGGAAGCCATAAATTTTGAATTGATGGTGAATGCCGCGACTCGCGCCCGGACAGATATTTATGGGCAAGTGCTTTTATTGGCAATTCCGGCTGGGATATTGGTGTTGGCGTTGGTCTTTACATCTTTTTGGCTGCGGCGTAAAGTTCGGCGCTATTTAACGCCCAGTCTGGATTTGGCGATGGTCGCCAGTATTGCGTTGTTGGCAGTGATGCTGCTCAATTTATTATCCCTGCCCGATGCCTTAACGCGCATGACGCTCGATTCGTATTACAGCATCAGCGGCGCATCGCGGGTGCTAGTGTACGCCAGCCTTGCCAACCGCGCCGAAAGTAGTGCCGTGATTGATACTGCTCGCAAAGAAGATTGGTATGCTCGCTTTGAGGCGAATATTGCCAGTGTCGAGCAATTGATGTGCCGTGAACCCGGTTGCTTGCAAAGCTCGTTTGTGACGGCGGGCGATATTCCGGCAGGCAGTGTCGTGAGTGCGGCGGGATTGGGCGATGACCGCACGGCTGATTTTAATGTGGCTCTGATGGGCAACATCACCTTTGGGGGTGAGGCGTTTTCTATGGAAACGGCGCGGTTGGCGCTCTTAGACTATTTGGGCATTCATCAATCTTTGAAAACGTTGCTAGATGCAGGCGACATCGCAGGTGCTGTTGAACTGAATACTGGGGTAGATACAGGCGATAGCGAAGAAGCCTACGGGCGTTTTGCCGCTGCCATCCTCAAGGTTCAGGCGCTTAATCGCGCTGTCTTTGATACGATTTGGCAGCAGCAGCAAACCGAACTCCCGCGCAATCAAGGGTTATTGGGGGTGTTGGGGTATGCGCTGGTGTTGGTGCTGATGGGATTAGGGTTGTATCATCGCTATCAGGAATTTTGATAGGCTGTTAGCGAGTAACTTGAAGAAAAGCGAAAATGACACTTTTGCAACAGGGGATAGAGGCGTTGCAACACATCCCCGAAAATCACCTACCATTAGTAGTGCGTTGGTTAAACCTTCTTACCGCGCACCATCAAAACACCGATGTTGAGCCAGAAGAGTTGTGGTTATTGGCAGCAGGTGAACTTGAAAAATTGAATCGTGAAGTTGAGAACGCCTTACCAATAGACGATTGGCGGGATTCCGACTGTTATACAAATTAATTTACGTAAGTTTTGGATAAAGTGAGACACCTCTGACGGTCTTCAATCTAAAATAGCCGTATAATGAGCGCATAAACTGTCGCCCCAAAAGAGAGAAAACCTGTATGACCGACCTCGCACAGCATATTCAGCAGACTCCCCTCATAGATACCCATGAGCATCTCCTTTCAGAACGGAAATACGTCGAAGCCGGTCCAGATGTGCTGGCAGATTTGTTCGATAATTACATTCTAGCGGATTTAATTACCGCAGGAGCCACACAGGGGGCGGTTAGCGCACTGGTCGATAGCAGCAATCCCGACCTTGCAACGCGCTGGAACGCTGTGAAAGATTTCTGGATACACTGTCAGTTTACCGGATATGGCGAAGCGGTGCGACTAACTGCCCAGAATGTGTATAACATGGATGAGATCACGCTGGCGGGAATCGAAGCTAGTATGGAAATCAACCGCCAACGCCGACAACCGGGCGAGCGTCTTCGGATTCTGCGCGATGAAGGCAACCTCGATCATGTGCAGATCGATGATTTCGAGTGGGCTTGCTTGCCTGATGGCTCTGGCGTGGATTTCTTTCTCTATGACCTTTCGTGGGTAAATTTCTGCAACGCTAACTTCAATGTGGTTCAGCTTCATGCCGAAACTGGCTATGAAGTTCATGATCTGAATTCCTTACAGATTGCAATGGCTAGCCTGTTCGCTAAATATGGTCCAAACGCAATTGCCGTCAAATCTCAGCACGCCTACGAACGAACGCTGTTGTGGCGAGAACGCACCGCCTCCGATGTAGCACCTGTACTTGACCGATATTTGCGAGGTGTGACGCTAACCGTCGAGGAACAGCTTTGTTTGGGGGATTGGTGCTTGTCGCGGGGCGTTGAGCTTGCCATCGAACATAATCTGCCCTTCAAAATCCACACTGGCTACTACGCTGGCAATAATCGGATGCCCGTCGAGCGCATCAAGCCGGGTCATTTGTGCGGACTGTTGGAGCGTTATCCCGACGCACGCTTCGTACTGATGCACATTGCCTATCCCTATGATCCTGAACTAGCCGCCATTGCCAAGCATTACCGCAATGTTTACGTTGACCTCTGTTGGGCATGGAGCATAGACCCGTACACTACGAGCCATTTCGTGCGTCGGTTTATTCACACAGTCCCTATAAACAAGCTCTTCATTTTTGGAGGTGATACTCAGTGGGCGAGTTCGTCTGTTGCCTATGCTGCACAGTCTCGCCGCTGGCTGATACGCAGTCTGCAAGCGGAAATCAACGATGGCTTACTCACAGAAGCACAGGCAATCAAGTTGGCGACTCGGCTGATGAGCGATAATCAACAGGACTGCTTCGACATTCAGGGCAGACGAACTCACCTGCGTTCTATATTGGCGAGCCAATCTAGCTGAATGTGAGTGAAATATTGACTGATGACCTGAATAATTTTTGTATCCGATGCCTATTAGTAATCGTGTCCACCAATCTCAAAACCCAAAGCTAACAGCCAAAAGCCAATCGCTCTCTCAAAATTCCACCACCAACGCCGAAATATCATCGGGATTCATGCGCTTGTTGGTCTTATCTTGCGAGCGCAAATAAGCCGCATTGCACAACACCTCTGCCCGATTTTCATTGGTTTCTAGGTGCTTGAGCATTTCATCGTGCGCTAAATTTTTATAGACACCATCCGAACAGAGCAGCAGCATATCGCCAACACTGATTTCAATGCGTGACGTGAGGGGCAGCGGGTCTTCATCTTCTACCCCCAAAGCACTGATAACCACATTGGCACCCGGAATACTCAATGCCGAATTGCCGACCATAAACCAGCGCCACGCCAGATATAAGTCAAATTCTTGCCCATCTATGTGAACTTTGCCTTCAACATCCGGTTCATGGATGCCATCATAAATGTTCATTAAATCGCTAATCACAGCGCCATCTTCTTCGCTGAGAGTGCCGCGCTGCACCAAAAATTCGACATTATCTTCATCCGGTATCATCTGAATCAAATCGCCTTCGGAAACAAGATAACCCCGGGTATCGCCGACTTGTGCGGTGAGGAGCCGCTGCCCGTTCTCACAGACAACCACCACTGTAGCGACAGCGCCAACCGATTCGCTAAAGCCAATATCGCCGCCGTTCAGTTCATGCCGGATACGCCGATGGGACTGAATAATGGCATTTTTTAGTCGTTGTTCTGTGTCGCTGCCCGCCGAAGCATCGGCATCAAGCGGTAACTCGCCCAAAAATTCTTTCAGCACTTTGCTCACCATTTGGGAGGCTTCGCGTCCGCTGATGAGCGTGCCATCCGGGGCAGTGCGTTGATGCCCGCCCATGCCATCAATGACCGCAAAAACGGGCGCGTATCCGGCTTGGTTCAGAATCAAAAGCGTATCTTCGCAGCGGTCAGGATGTTCAACGGAGGCATGGAGATGGTGCGTGATATGCATAAGTTATGATTTCCTGCGGTGGCGAGCCGATTTGAGTACAAGTTTTTTGGATTGGCGCAGCAGATGAATTTCCGCCTGCGTCAGTGGTACAGCGGGTTCGCTAGTTGTGTTGGTTGGGTTGCTGACGGGTGGCGTAGCTGGATTAGGCGGCGGTGGCAGTTCAGCGATGGGCGGCAAAGCGACTGCTGGAGCCGGGTTAGGAATCAGGGGTGGCGCAATGAGCTTTTCCGGTGGTTTTGGCACTAAGGCATAACCACAATGCGGGCAAAATTTGGTGCTTATTTTATTTTCGATGCCACATTCCGGGCAGAATTTGCTGGTTTCTGCCAATAAACGGCGCGTAAAAGCCGCGCCACACTGCACGCAGACTTTGGCAGTGCGGCGGTTGCTATGCCCACATTGGGTACAGAATTTACGAGCATTGGGCATGGGCTTTATTTTTTCTCATCTTCGGTCAGGCTGACAGTGGACGTGCCAAGCGCAACAGTTTTACGGGCGACTTCGCTGCCGCTGGCGTCTTGCAAAATTTGCGTCATGGGGCGATTGCCCGTGGCTTGGGCAATTTCTAGGGCTTCGGTGCGATGCCGTTCTGCGGTTTTTACATCCCCGGCTGCCAGAGCCTCTGTCATGGCTTGCGTAGCGCGTGCCAGTTGCCCTTGCCCCAGATAGCCTGCCACCACCGGATTTACCTGATTATACAGTCCGGCATCGTGCGTTTGTTCCAGAATCATCCAAGTGGATTGATCGCCTTTTTCTTCGACACGCTGCCCAGCTAACGCATAGACCATCGTCGGACGACATGCTGCCACACGAGCGCCCACCGCTGCCAATTCGATATGCACCACAAAATCGCGGTGGTCGCCGGCTGACATGGGCGGAACCGGGACAACCCAAGTATGGTCATCGCCCAATGGCGCCGCTTCACCTTTTACCCATTCAGGATAGGCTTGTGAGAGCGATAGAATTTTAGCGCCTGTCGGCGTCCACAAGTGCAGAACGGCATCGCTGGCAACAGTTCTGGACATGCGAGCGATGAGCGCCGTAAATTCTTGGCGTAAATGTTCGGGGTTAGGCACGGCTTTGGGCATCCAACCTTGTGTGATTTGCGCGATTTGCGTTAATTGTGTCGGATTCCAATCGCTGCCGTAACCGTAAGCGCATAGGTGCATCGTCGTATCGGCGGCGGCTTGCACCGCTTCCACTAAGCGAGATTCGGGTTCAGTGTTATTGCCATCCGATAAGAAAATGCCATATTGGGCAACTTCATTCCCTAATTTGCCTTGCTGTTTCAGCGCCAAATCAATGCCGGTAGACATGGCAGTGCCACCAAAAATTTTGATTTGCCGCATATTGCGCCGGAACATGTCAACCAGTTTTTCGCGGTCAACGGTGGCATCTAACCGAACAAGTGGCACGGCTTCATCAGCGCGGTCATCAAAGACGACCACACCCAACATCACGCCGTCCGGTGTTGTTCGCAGCAAATCTTCGGTGCTGGCAATCATGGCATTAAATTTGTTGCCCTGCATCGAACCTGAAACATCGCATATTAACGTCACAGCCACTGTTTCCATTGCCTGTGCCGTTTCATTTGCTGTGACCGAGACCACTCCCCAAAACGAATTGGTGGTGGGGCTGATGTGTTTGTTATAGTATGTTTTAAAAGTGAAGGCGCTCATGGTTGGCTCTTAGCTGTTGGCTTTTAGAGATTAGCTTTTCTTAGTGCTTCATCTAGTGAATTTTGTACTACTCTAGTCGTCTTTAGCCCTCACCCTCTAAATCCCTCTCCCGAAGGAGAGGGACTTCAGATACTACTTGTTTTTGCACCCCTTCTCTTGTGGGAGAAGGGGTTGGGGGATGAGGGCTGAGTCGTTACTAAATTTCTAAAATCTAAGAATATGTTGTGAAGGGGGCATACCTCGCCCTACCTAAAGTGATTCAACAAAATAATCAGGTTATGTGTAGGGGCGACCCAATGTGGTCGCCAGAAGGAGCGCACATCGGCGCTCCCCTACAGTTACCCAATTTGATTTTCGCTCAAGTTCAAAACGAGTAATTTTCCGTAGGGTGGAGGCATGCCTCCACCCTACAACAACGTCCTTTTCACGCAATCTGGACATGAGCCTAATTTTTAATCTGCATCATCGTGTTATTGCTTTTAACTTTTAACTTTTAACTTTTAACTTATCACTTTTAACTCAAATCACTGCCCACGTCCGGGCTGCCATAATGCGCGTGTTGATAATCTTATCGCGGTCAGCATCGTCATCGCGGGCAAGGTAGTCGCGCCACGCGGCTTCATTCATCTTTGCCAAATCTGCCAACGTGTTAATCGTGCCATCGGGATAGACCAATTTAGGAATAGCGCCTGTTTTGCGAGCGAGTTGATACGCCGTGAAATAAAATTCGCCGCGCAGCCGGAAATACATACGCGATTCGACGCCATTTTCTTGCAGCACGTCAATCGCCCGTGCCGCTTGTTCTAGACTTTTGACATCACCTATTTGGGCTTTTTCGTTATACAGCGCGATGAGTTCCAGCAGCACATCGTTATAACTGGCGTTGCGGCTGCTGACATCTTCCAGCACTTTGATGGCATTATCCAGTTGTTTACTCGCCAAATATGCCTTAGACGCGCCAATATATGCCGAACCGACGGATGGTTTGGCTTGAATAATGGCTTGATATTCTTCGATGGCAGGTTCAGCTTTGCCGCTGCGCCGATACAAATCTGCCAGCAGCAAGCGCCCGCGATAATCACCGGGACGCAGTGCCATCAATTTACGATAGGCATCAGCGGCTTTTTCAAAATTGCCAGCATTCTCATGGAGTTGTCCTTCTGCCATGAGCATTTCCCATTGGGCTTTGGGGTCGCCTTGGCGCTGTGCCATGACCAAATCTTTTTGTGCCTGCTGCAAATCGCCTTGCTGGTTATAGACCATTGCCCGCAGCGCATATGCTGAAGCGCCGCCATGATTATTAATCGCTTGGTTCGCCAGTATCAACGCCCGCGTATAATCGCGCTGTTGATATGCTTCTTGCGCGGTGAGCAGCACCGTCGCTGCTGGATTCGCGGCTGGCACTTCTGGGAAATCAATTTTGATGGTATGCGTCACGGTGCCGGTCATGGCATTGGCTTTGATGGTATCCAACGTAACACCCGCAAAACTGACACGCTGGCGTTGGCGGCGCATGGCTTTTAAATCCGGTTTTTGCCCTTTGACAAAACCAATGACGCCATCCAATTCGTGCAAAATCTCATCTACATTTTGCGGACGATTTTCTCGTTCTGGGGCAGTCATCCATTCAACCAGATAGCGCAGCGATTCATCATAACTTGACCACGGGAATACATCGGCGGGGGTCAGCGTATATTGATTTTCTTCGGTATGCACCTCTGCCATGCCCACCAATTCGGCAATTGCCCGCCCAATCGTAAAATAATCATCGCGCCAATCGGGGTGTTTTGCCTGTGGCGAATGATAGCCCGGCGTGCCACGCGCTGGCTTGGGCGGCACTTTGGGGTCATAGGTATAGGCAGTGCCAAAATCGAGCAGCACTTCCACAATATCCCCGTTTGCTAGTGTCAGCCGTTTGACGTTAGATGGCTTAAAATCGCAATAAATGATGGGCGGGTTCAATCCGTGCAAATATTTAAAGGCGGGCAGCAACCCCTTGATGCGCCGTAGAGCTTCTTCGGCGGGCAGCGGTTGCACCAACTTACGGGCAATCGGTTCTTCAATTTCATCTGCCCAACTGGGACCCGGCACATATTCCATGACATAACATAATTCATTTTCAATCGTGAAGAAATCCAGCACAGAAATAATATTAGGATGCCGAATATTGATGAGCGTTTGTGCCTCTTTTTTGAGCGCCGCGCGTAACGATTCATCAGGTGCGACCACCGTTTTGATGACGATATGTTTGCTCAGGTTGCGGTCATACGCCAACCATACGCGTCCCATGCCGCCTTCGCCCAGAATTTTTTCCAAGCCATAGCGGTCAGAAATGACGCGCCCCACGCGCATGACACCCGGTTCTTCTAGCGCCTGCTGCACCATCGAGAGGGGCAATGGTTCGGTAATGGGGCGCGTGCCTAATTTTTTGCCACAGTTGGAGCAGTGTTTGGCATTGGGGCGCAGTTTATAGCCACAAAATGGACAATCAGTACGCTTTTCCAATGACCCAGTTGCCAAGATTTGCGCTGCAGTGACCGGTTTAAGGGGCTGTGTTGCCAGTTCTAAGCCGCATTCATCGCAGAAGCCACTGTCGGTTGTGGTCGGTTGTTGGCAGTGTGGACAAGGGATTTTGGCAGATACGCTCATGCTTTGTCATCCTGCGGTTCATGAAACACCAGTTCAATCTTGCCAATACGCACATTATCCCCTTGTTTGAGTGGCTCCATTTGCCCGCTTGCCAATTTGATGTCATTGACATAGGTATTGTTGGAACTACCCAAATCTTCGATATAGTAACGATTTTGCATCTTCAGGATGCGGGCATGTTGACCGCTGACATACTTGCCATCAGGATAGCCCTCAAAATCAATCTGCACAGTGGGATTTTGTCGCCCAATGGTGGTGACTTCGCCCAACTTAAAAATTGACCCGGTGCTGGTGAGGATGAGACGTGCGCCCGTAAACGGCACAGCGGGCGTATCAGCCGCATCCGGTACAGCAGACGCAGAACGCGGTGCAGGTTGCGTCGGCGGAAGACCAAGCGGCGGTTGTGTCGGCGGTAGAACGGGCGGCGGTTTGGGCAATAAATCGCTCAATGGCACAGCCCCATTCTCATCCCGAATGCTTACCCGCGTTTCTTTTTCGGGTGCTTGTGCCAATTCAAAGCCACATTCTTCACAAAAGCGTGCGCCAGCTTCGTTCCAGTGCTGGCAATTGGGACACTGCATAATGCGTCCTTGTTGCTCATCTTGCTTAATCGGATTGAACCCCTTCTATTATAACGTGACAATGGTCTGTCTGCGCTGATATTTACAGGTTTTTGCAGGTTGTGGAAAAATTCGTATTTTTTGCTTGCGACGTTGCCGCGTTATTGGCGGTCTAATGAGTGAAGAGGTCAGCATATATGACAGGAGGCATTATGTTCCGGTTAGCTTGGCATAAATTTTTTTATCTAACAGTGGTCATCTTGGCATTGGGGTTGATTGGTGCTGGGTTGGCACAAGATGATGATGACGATGATGTTCCTGATGGTTGCCCGCGTGGGCAAGGCTATTGGGCGAATCACCCCGATGCTTGGGTAGACATCACCATTACGATTGGCACGACGATCTATACCCAAGATGATTTGCAGGAAATGCTGCCCGGTGGGGGCGGGGATGCCACCCAGATTTTGCTGGTGCAATTGGTGGCTGCCAAACTGAATATTGCGAATGGCACAGCGTCGCCAGTGGCAGAAGCATTGGTCACACAGGCAGAAGCGTTGTTGGCTGATTTGGAAAATGATGATGTCTTTGATGTGCAACCATCATCGGCAACAGGGCAAGTGTTAATTGCGCTCGCTGGAACACTGGATGATTTTAACAGTGGTATTCTGATAGTGGGCTGCCCGGTGATAGAAGAAACGCCCGAAGCCACGCCGGAAGTGACCGCGACTGCGACGCCCGAAGGCACTGCCGAAGCCACAGCAGAAGCGACTGTCGAAGCGACAGCAGAAGCGACTGTCGAAGCGACAGCAGAAGCAACAGTTGAGGCAACCGCCGAAGCCACTTTAGAAACCACGCCAGAAGTGACCCCAGAAGTCACTATGGAGCCGGATGACGACGGTGATATTATCATCATCATTGAGGGTCCCGTTCAATCCATCAATATCAATATCATCACAATTTATAATATCAATATCCAAATGCGAGCCGATGACCCGCTGCTGACAGTCATTCGCATTGGCGATATTATCCGTGTGGAAGGCGAAATTCCCGGCGGTGATGATGACGATGGCGGCGATATTATCCTCATTGGCTCGTCTATCACGATTATTGCCATTACAGTCATCATTGTGGATGTGGATGTAGTGATTGTGGACGGGGTAATTTGGCGCGATTATGGTGACTGCGGCAACCCCCCACCACCTTGGGCACCTGCCAATGGTTGGCGGCGGCGCTGCGAAACTCCGCAAAATAACGGCGGCGGGAATCAGGGCGGTGGCAATAACGGTGGTGGCAACAATGGCGGTGGTAATAACGGTGGCGGCAATGGTATGGGCATGGGCGATAGTGGCAGTGGCAGTTGATAACGAATGATTTTCCATAGGGGACACAACATATCGTGTCCCTACCAACACGCACTTTCAGTCTGAACATGCGTCAATCATCTTTGCAGGGATATTGACTATGCCTTATCCTTGCAAAGATAATCCTCAATTCAACTCAAATAAGTTGCTAACGAGTCATCACTATGACGACTTTAAAAATGACTATCCAGCCACAAAAAATTGCCTTTAGTCTCGTCACCATTTCGTTGATTCTGGCTGGCTTAAGCATAATAGGTCGCCTTTTTCTGGAAGAAACAAGCAGCGATGAAACGAGTCTGATATATAACCTCGTGCAGTTGGTGAATGTCAACCGCGAAGGGGGCTTGCCGGCTTGGTTTTCGGCAGTCTTATTATTGGCATGTAGCGCGATTTTGGGGGTTATTGCTGCGGCAAAACAGGCAGCCCAAGCCCGGTTTACCCGCCACTGGATAGGACTTGCCATTATTTTCATTTATCTTGCTACTGATGAAGCCGCAGCTATCCACGAAACCTTAACAAAACCCCTGCAAACAGCCCTTAATGCTAGCTATTATTTTCATTTTGCTTGGATTATCGTAGCAATCCCCTTAGTCCTCATTTTTGCAGGGGTGTATTTACCATTTTTGCTTCATTTGCCTAAGTGGATTCGGTATCGCATGGCATTTGCTGGCGGGTTGTATGTGGGCGGTGCCATCTTGGTAGAGGCGATTAGTGCTAACCGCTGGTATTTGGATGGTGGCAGTACCGTTATGTATTCCATCTTAGGCACTATCGAAGAATTGATGGAGATGTGGGGAACTATTTTGTTTTTAAACACCTTATTGGCGTATATCAGTCAGCTTCAAATTGAAGTGGAGTTGCAACCCCAGCCCATCAAAGCAACGACTCAATATCCCGACTCATTTTTGCCTATTCTAACACCGCATTGGGCAGGTCTGGTGCTTTTTAGCAGCGGTATCAATCTCATTCTCATTCAATGGGTATTGGTGCGCGAATTAACGACGCTGCTGCTTGGCACAGAGTTGGTGATTTTGCTGGTGAGTGTCGCCTATTTTCTGGGATTATCTGCCGGTTATTGGCTC
>JALHOR010000014.1:5805-69058 GCA_022842885.1 Anaerolineae bacterium | reverse complement strand
TGCTCTTCCGATCTCGCGATTCAACGCCACGCGGCTGATGTCCATGATGTCCACATCGTAATGCTGTGTCGCCAACCACAACCCATTTTGCCCCTGCCCACCACACAAATCCAATGCCCGCCGCTGCTCCTCTACTTGCGTTGGGGGCGTAAATTGCAGCAGCAGGGGGTCAGGGTTAGGGTAGGGCAGCGTGACGAGACGCTTAAAAACACCATCCCAACGGACACGATCTTCAACGGACATATGGGTGATTTTCCGGGGGACTTTATAAAATCAAAACAGGGTGTGCCAGAACATTGTCTTGTTCACGGTTCACTGCCGTTGCAACTTCATTTTCGACATAACAGGCGACACTGCCTGCATCCATGAAGCCCAATTCGCGGCAAAACTGGCGTGTTTCATCCGTTTCGCCTGCTGCAAACACCATATCGCAACCCGCGTCTATCGCTGCCCGCAGTGCCGCACTGTGCAACATCCGTAACAATTCTGAAGTGCGAACTTCCTGCATAATCGCCAGCGATACCAAGTGGGCGCTCTGTTCATGCAACGTTAAGCGGGCAACCCCCACTGGAAAACCATACCGATACAGAATCAGATTCAATTGGCTGCCCAACGAAAAATCACGCATTTCCTGACCCAACGAAATCGGCTCAATCCCGGTGGTAATCACATCATAATACGCATTGCGCCACACATACCACCAAATGCCGGTGGCATGATGATCGCGCACCATTGCTACCGAAACTTCCGGCGTAAGGTTGGGCAACTTTAACGGACCGCGCTCATGCCGGAACAACATAATCGGGGTTTCTTGCTCAATGTGTAAGCCAATATCCCGCAGTGTCCGCACAAATTCTGGTAAATACAACCCATCCGCAAATAAGACGCGTGGAGTACGTCCTTGGTCGCGCAAGCGGGCTAACCCATCTTCGATATGTTTACCCGGAATCCAAGCCGTGCCGCGGCGTGGCATTACATAATTTAAACCGGGCAGTGTACTGGATTCATGATGGAGAACATCCACATGTCCAATCGTTTCTAGGCGGGCACCCAAACTCAAATGTGCGCTGCGGAGATGCTCCTGCACGCGGCGCATCATTGTTCGTGCCTCTTTCACTGCCTCATCACTACTCATTGCCAACCCCATTTTCGATATTGCCAAACGCGCAAATTCAACACTTTGCCACATTATAGTCCTGATACACGTTATCAGGATGCGAAAGTGGTTAAAATGAGGTTTGAATCCTAATTCAATTCACCTAGTCTTGTAAAAATTATGGAAGTTATTGTTGCCCGTCCAAATAATGTAATCATAGATGGTATATAACGCCCGCACTTGCTCCACAATTTCCGTATAGATATGGGTCTCTGCCAGCGGCGGCGAATCCGGCGTATACCAGCGCCCTAACCGAAACCAATCTTTCTGCGGCTCAAACGTACTCATCCATTCATCTAACAACCGGGTGCGCTGGAAAAATACGGCTTTCAAATGCATATCGCTCAAATACATGCCTTGCCAAAATCCCAAACAACACGCCGGGTTTTGTTTGCCCAATAACTCATAAAATTCACGCCGATAGCGGTCTATGCTCAATTTGCCCATCATATTGTGCTGGTCGTACCATGCTTCCGGCGAGATAACCAATTCCACCACAAAATGGTCGGGCAGCAACCGCACTTCAATGAGGGGGTGACGATGTGTTTCCACATTTTCGGGCGCGACTTCAATTTCGCGTCCCATCAGCCGTTCCACCGCCACTGCGTGCGAATAGGTTCGCAAATACTGAATCACTAAGGCGACACCAGTTTGCCCATGCCCACCAGAGTGCTGCTGAATCACATCCCCTCCGGCGATTTTATGCACCGTCAAATCCAAATTTTGCATCCGTAGTGCTGGATAGATTTTTTGATGCAAGTCCAACAAACGATTCCGCGCTGATTGGAAAGCCGGATGATTAGAAAAATGAGCCTCTGCCAAAACCGTATGATGCTCAGGGGCGAAAAACAACATGGTCATGTATCTGCCAGTCCACTCATATTCTTATTAATATCCCCTTGATTATAGCGCGTTCTGTTTTTCTCACCAGTCTCTAGCCAAAAATCAATTGGATACATGCCAGACGGCTCTTGAGCGAAAGATAATTTTTTGCCCATACCCACAATCATGAACAGCGTTCCGGCAAACAGTCTGGGATGGTACTAGCATTTGGCAGATGTTCGTTTTAAGCTGATTCTACACGATTTTGAGGAGGGGGAGACAACTTATGGCAACCATTTATAGTCTGGTTTATTCACCGGGCGCATCTGAGCATACACCACCGTATCATTTTAATCGCCGCCCCACGCAAACAGTGACCCTTATCGCCGGACACGGCATTCAAGGCGACCACAAAGCCGGGCATCACCCAGAACGCCAACTCAACATCATGTCCTATGAAACATTGCAACATCTGGCAGAAGCAGGTTTTCAGGTGGCACCGGGGCAAATGGGCGAGCAAATTATCGTGCAAGGGTTGGCGCTGGAAACGTTAGAATCTGGCACTCAACTACAGCTAGGCGAAGCTGTGATTGAGGTGGTCAAACCACGCAATGGTTGTGCTTGGTTCATCCAAGTGCAGGGAAAAGCCACACCGCCCGGCGCTTTGGGTGTGCTGGCAAAAGTGTTATTGGGCGGCAGTATCCACGTTGGTGATAGTGTGAGCATCAAGACCGCTGAAACAGTGGAAACATCTGCCTAAAACATTTTTTAGTCTACATCCTCGGTATCATCTGCCAAGGCGGTAAAACGCATGAAAGCGCGTTCTTGGGGGGTCATCTCGGTTGGATATTCGCTCTGATCATAGGTTTCTAGGATGCGATAGCCTTCTTTGATGTAGCCGCGAATAGTGTGGAGGCTGATGCCCATCTCATGCGCGGCAAGCTGCGCGGGCATCCCTTCAATCACGCACAATTGAATCGCTTGGCGAATACGGTCTGTCATTTCGGGGTATTCGCGTTGGTCGGGCAAGATACTGGCATGATGCAACCGCAAATGAAAAATATCGCGGGTGGCACGGGCGATGTTGGCTGTCACCACAAAATCATGGTCACGAGTGTAGACAATGGCGGCGGCAAGTTGCAACCGCACTTCTTGCTTCAGTAGATAAGCCCGCGCCCCGGTTTTAGCCGCCGCTTCTATCAACGAAATATCAATTTGCTGCGCCAAACAAATGGGCATCGCCGCTGGAACAGCATGATTAATGCGTTCTAAGGTCTCGATTAACCCATGTGGGCCCCCAAGATGGTCGGCATCTAGCACCACCACATCAGGATGTTCAACTACTGGCACCGCTTTCAGGTAGCTCCATAGCTCATCCATATCAGTGGTGAGGAACATGACGCGGGTACGCCTATCCCATGCCAGATAGCTGTTGATAGATTGCAGCGCATAATAATCCGTATCTACTGCCACCACCCGCAGGTTGACTGTTTCTAATTCGGGCATCGTCTTCTGCCTACATCTTGGATGTGAATTACCTAAAGTTTAAGCAGAAAGCCAATCGCGTGCAATAGAAGGGCTTAAAAACCGTCATCAGATTAGCAAGTTCATTAATGAAAAATGCCCTGCGAGGATGCAGGGCATTTTAGTTGTTTGTGTGGAGTGGAGGGAAAAAAGTTTTTTTGAATAAATTTTTTAATTACTCCACACCGCTTATTTGACTTTATCTTATGCACTTTTTACTTTTCTGTCAACAACCTTTAATGTTTGCTTTGCCCCTCTTTGATGCCAGCCTAGCATCTTAAGGGTTATCGTCATAGATAGCGCAGGCAAAATTAAGCATAAAATCCGCACATTTGAGCAAATCATTTAGATTGAATTGAGATTTAACTTGATATTGTGCAAAAATTCCTTAATGTAGCAACTGATGTGCCTGCTCATAATAACGCAGCACGCCGTTCAAATGCTGCTGCATGGAGAAGGCAGTTTGCAGGCGGGCTTGCCCGGCAGCGCCCATTTGTTGGCATAACGCCGCATTTTGCAGTAATCGCGTGATTTTGGCGGCAAAATCGTCGGTGGCAAAAGGATTGATGATATATCCGGTGACACCATCCTGCACAACTTCGCGTGAGCCACCGTGACAAGTGGCAAGGACAGGTTTGGCGGCAGCCATCGCTTCTAAATTCACTGTTGGAAACGTATCAAAAATAATCGAAGGCACTGTCACAACATCGGCGACATGAAAGGCGGCGGTCAGGTCTGCTCCACTTAGCCAACCAGCACTGCGAATATGCTGCGCTTGCAAATGAGCAAATTCGGGCGGAATTTGGGTTTCGATGGGTTGCGCCGATAGTACCAACAAGAGAGCTTCTGGCACATGCTGTACCACTTGATTTAATACCTGCAACAGTGGCACCGTCCCTTTTGCTTCTGTTAAGCGTCCGGCAAACAAGATAATTTTTCGTCCTGCCAATTGCCAACGTTCTTGTAATTTCTGCACGGCTTGCGGTGCGGTGGCAAAATCAGCGATGTCTAAGCCATTGTGCAAGCATTCAAACGGCGGCAACCCATTGGCGGCGTGGGCAGCACACAAGGCTTGGGATGGTGCTAGGCGTACCTGCACATGTTGCCGCAAAATATGACGTATCAGCCCATTTCGCATCGGATTATAGCGCAACCGCATCTGGCGCAGGTTGTAGCCGAAGGGCAAGCGATAGTCGTCCGGCGGTGTCTCGCACTGGTCATGCCGAATAAAATGGCTGAGTTTATGATAGGCAAAGGGCATCACATCATGCGATGTAAAGACAGTCGGAATTTTCAGCCGATGTGCCAATGTCAAGCTATGATAACTTAAATCGGTATGGATATTATGGGCGTGAACAACGTCGGGTTGTAACCGCTGATACAGGGTTTTGAGTGCGCCCACCGTTTGCGGGTTATATAACGATAGATATGCCCGATAGCGTTCCGGGTAATGGCTGTGAAGATGAATCGTCGGAATGTCTGCCCGCGTTTCTTCAAAAGTTTGGTCAGGGGTGGCGGCGATGACCGTAACTGTGTGTCCGGCACGGTGCAAGCGTTGCGCTAAACGCCACACCACTTCGCCCGCGCCACCCCGATTTTCCGGCGGAATCCGGTCTGTGAGCAGTAAAATTTTCATGCGTTCCATGATGCCTAGCAGCAAGGGGCGCTCAGTGCGCCCCAGTGATGGTAGATTATCCCCCAGTGTTGGCGGTTTGCGCCGGCATCAAGGCGACTAAGGCTTCACGGGCGCTGCGGGCTGGCGCAAAATTGGGATTAAAGGCGAGGGCTTGGTCAAAATTTGCCAGCGCCCGGTCATATTCGCCTAAGCCTTGCCGCGCTAGACCCCCATAATAAAAGGTCTCCTCCACGAATTGCCCGCCGCCATCGTTCAGGTTTTGCTGTGCCAACGTAATCATATCGTTGTAACGCCCAACCTGATAATATGCCTCAAAGGGCCCAAATTGATACCAGAACATGCGCCACGGTAATGTGAGGCTGCGGGCTTGGTCATAGGCAATCGCTGCTTCGTTAGGCATCCCCATTGCCAAAAAATTTGTCCCCATGTTGAACCACGCAAAGGCATCATTGGGGTCAGCGATGGCTTCGGCACGGGCAAGCTCAAAGGCATTAATCAGATTGGCATTCTCATCAGCATCTTCGCCCAGAAGCGCATTCAATTCGGCTTCGCGGTCAGCGGTATAAATGATGATGTAGGTATAGTTGAAGTGCTGCCAAAATTCTTCGATATAGGTGTAATCGTACTCGTAGTTGGCGCTTTCATAACTATCGTGGGTGATATACAGCGTGCGACTTTCATCATAGCCAACCAATAGCAAATAATGCCCCATCCAGCCCAAATCATGGGGGGGCGGGTCATAGCCTTTTTCGATAATCACCGGAAAATTGTTTGCCAGCAAGCGTTCATCAAGTCCCGGTTGCCGCCATAACGCAATTTAGCGTAGACGGGCAGTTCCGATACTTGGGTATTCACGAATTCCACCAGTTGTTCCGGGCTAACATTTTTATCTTCGTAATTGGGTTTCAGCCATTTTGCCGCCCGCGTCTGATTATCTTGATACCCAAAATAACTGAGCGCATTGGTAATGGTGGCGGGACCACAGTTATTCCACTGCTGCGGCTCATAACGCACATTTTGCAACAGATAATAGGGCGGCAGCGGCGCAGCGGGGGTTGGCGTGATCGTTGGGTTATTTTGTGCCAGTGCTTGCCCGGCAAGCAGCGCCATCAGCAGTGCCAGCAAAAGAAAACGTTTCATCAGGATATGCCTCAAATGCCATTGGTGAACATATTAAGATTATAGACGCGCTGGCATTTGTCAACCGCACGCCTCGCCGCTGTTTTACCTGCGCTTTGGCACTGCATTTAAGTATCGTTTTTCCTGTGTGAGCCATTCATTATTTGGCTATAATGGCAACATCGTTCATGATTAACGATACTGGCAAGGAGATTGTTTTTATGAAACCTACATCTGCAAAAAATAAGCAGCCTACCCCCAGCAATACAGCCCGTCCCCCGTATAGGATAGCCGCCCTCATTGCTGTGGTGGTGATGGCGGGTTTGGCAGCATTAGCGGCTTGGCTGTTGCAACCTGCCTATGCGCCCGAATATACTGGTGGGGCGCGGTTGCAAGTAGATAAAACAGCGATTGATTTTGGACAGGTAAAATATGATGTGCCTGTCGAAGCCGTCTTTACGCTGAAAAATATTGGTGATGCACCGCTGCGGCTGGTGCGTGAACCTGTGGTGGAACTGATTGAGGGGTGCTGACCACCCCGCGCTGTCGTCAGTTCGACGACCTTCAATTCTGGTCAAACCGGCACACTCAGCCTCAATTTTACCATGCCCGAAAGCATGGGCGGCAAACACGAATTTCGCATTCATGTTTTTACCAATGATGCCGAAGAACCCGAACAATTCCTGACGGTCTATTCGGATTGGATCCCTTAATCACCCAAGAGTGACGATTTTATGACCGGTAAATTTTACGATGAACTTGCGCCCGGTCAACTGATTAAACATGATATCGGGCGCACCCTGACCGAGATGGACAATGTGTTGTTCAACAGCCTGACGTTGAACAACCAACCACTACACCTGAACGAAGATTTTGCTTCCAAAACCGAGTTTGGGCAGCGCATTGTGAATGGCGTGTTTACCATGGGGCTAGTAGTGGGCATCACCGTTGGCGATTTAACGGCGGGTACGATTGTGGCAAATTTGGGTTATGAGAATGTCAAACATCCTCATCCGATGTTTCATGGGGATACGCTGTATGTCGAAACGGAAATTCTGGAAAAACGCGAGAGCAAATCGCGCCCGGATTGCGGCATTATCAAGATGAAACACATTGGGCGCAATCAAAATGGCGTGATATGTATTGAAGTCACACGCTCGGCATTGTTTTTGAAGAAACCTGACTAAATATCAGATTAAGCTGTGTGCTATGAAGCCACGAGTAAATCATCCAATTTGTAATCTCGGATTGCGTTACGCCACCCCAATAAGAAAAATGCCCTATCCATCTTATGCATAGGGCATTTTCTTAGATATTTACGCCAAGACCGTCTCATTTTCCACTGGCACAGGCTCATGCTGGAAGGATACTGGACGAATAGCATTCGCCAGCACTTCGTCAATACGAGCCACCGGCACAAAGGTCAATTCTTCGCGCACGCTGTCCGGCAAATCATCCAAATCTTCCATGTTGATTTCCGGCAGAATAATCGTGCGTAAGCCCGCCCGATGTGCTGCCAACACTTTCATTTTCACGCCACCGATGGGCAAGACTTGCCCGCGCAATGTCGTTTCCCCAGTCATCGCCACATCTGCCCGCACAGGCTGACCAATGAGTAAGCTGTAGAGCGCCGTCGTCATGGTGATACCTGCGCTGGGTCCGTCTTTGGGAACAGCGCCTTCGGGAACGTGAATATGAAAATCCGAATTTTCAAACAGGTCTTCATTGATGCCCAATTCCTGAGCATGAGAGCGCAAATAGCTGTAGGCGATTCGCACACTTTCTTCCATCACTTTGCCCAATTGCCCGGTGATGGTCATTTGTCCATGCCCTTTGCTGCGTGTGGCTTCGATGAACAGAATATCCCCGCCGACGGGCGTCCATGCCATTCCGGTAGCGACGCCGGGAATTTCCACGCGATTCGCCGCTTCAAACCGGAAGCGCGGTTTGCCCAAAAATTCACGGACATGCTGCGCCGTCACTTCGACCTGCTGGGTATCACCAGCAGCAATTTGAATCGCCACTTTTCGCATGACCGCACCGATTTCACGCTCTAAATTCCGCACGCCCGCTTCACGGGTGTAATCACGGACAATCGCCCGTAAAGCATCTTCCGTGAGGATAATTTCTTCGGCATTCAGGCTGTTGACCTGCAATTGGCGTTTGACTAAATGTTCCTGCGCGATACGGATTTTTTCGTATTCGGTATACCCATCCAATTGGATAATTTCCATTCTATCCAGCAGCGGGCGCGGAATTGTGTCCAATTGGTTGGCGGTAGCGATAAAAATGATGTCGCTCAGGTCAAAATCCACATCCAGATAATGGTCGCGGAAAGCATTGTTTTGCTGCGGGTCTAAGACTTCCAGCAAAGCACTGGCAGGGTCGCCGCGCCAATCGTTGCCGATTTTATCCACTTCATCCAGCATGAACACCGGATTGCGTGTTTTGGCTCGTTTGAGCGCCTGAATGATGCGTCCCGGCATTGCCCCAATATAAGTGCGGCGATGACCGCGAATCTCGGATTCGTCGCGCATCCCGCCCAAGCTCATGCGCGTAAATTCGCGCCCTAAGGCACGGGCGATAGATTTGCCCAAACTGGTTTTGCCAACGCCGGGCGGGCCCACAAAGAGCAGAATCACCGCAGCACCATCGGCGGCAATGGTATTTTCGCTTTGGCGCTCGTGTGCCAATTTGCGAATCGCCAAAAATTCCAGAATGCGCGTCTTGATGTCTTTCAAGTCGTAGTGGTCTTCGTTCAGTACCTGCCGCGCATGGGCAATATCGAGATTGTCATCGGTCATGGTATTCCACGGCAATTCGACCAACCAATCCAGATAAGTCCGAATCACACCATATTCTGCCGATTGCGACGATAGGCGCTCCATGCGTTTGACTTCACGGATGGCTTGTTCTTGTGCCTCTGTGGGCATATTGGCTTCTTCGATTTTGCGCCGATAATCAGCAACTTCGGCAGCTTCGTCTTGGGTTTCGCCTAATTCTTTACGAATGGAATCCATCTGGCGGCGCAGGAAAAATTCACGTTGTTCTTGGCTGACTTTTTCTTGCGTTTCTTCGCGAATACGCTGCCCAATTTCCAGCACTTCTTTCTCTTGCGATAAGATGCCGAGCAGCATTCGCATTTTGGCATTCACGCTATCCAACGCCAATATCGCGGCGCGTTGGTCTTGTTCCATGCGGGCATTGGCGGCAATCACATAACTGAGGATGCGATTGCTGTTGATGCGCTCAATGAAGGCGGCGACTTCATCTGGCACGCCGGGCATGAGCGCCACAATCTCCCGCGAGAGTGATACCAAGCCGCGATTGAGCGCCTCGGCTTCTTTGTCATTTTCTTCGTGGTCAGGTGCCAAATAGACTTGGGCTTTTAGATACGGGTCATGGCTCGTCCAGCGGCTGATTTTGACGCGCTCTAACGTCTGCACCATCAATTGTACGCTGTCGCCTTCGCCGGGGGCAGTGCGCTGAATGGTGGCGACCACGCCTACCTCATATAAATCGTCAGGGGTCGGTTCTTCTAAATCCGGGTCTTTGGCAGCCACCAACACCACCAAATGATTCCCATGAATCGCTTCTCGCACCAGACGCAAAGAACGCGGCGTTCCGACGGCAATGGGCAAAACGCTGAACGGAAATGCCACCACATTCCGCAAGGGCAGCACCGGCATTTCTTCCGGCATTTGGGATAACAGCGCCTCAGTGTTGTGTTGATTCAATCCAAACATGATAAAGTCGTCTCCTGATATGGGGGATAGCGCCGACCACCGGCAGCCATCCGACTTATCTTGATTCAACCATGCCAAATGCAGGAAATGTATCAGAGGCACATAGGCGCTGTGTTAGAATCGGAACGCCGTCTCATTTTGTTTAGATTTCATTTACGATGCTGAACACCATCGGGCGGCGGCGCGTTTCGTTGTAGTGCGTAGTAAATAACATCAAATAGGACGGATTTTTATTTTTAAACATATAAAATTAATAAAGATATATTTAAAATCTGTAAATATATAAATGTTAAACATTTCATAATCTCAATTAAATATTTAAGACCTATACTTTAACAATAAATTATCATTATCCCGAATAGGTTGAGAAATATTATGATTAGAGTTCCCGTTGCACCTCCTCCACAAAACCTAATCAATCAAATAAAAGCTAAAAAAGTGATACCTATAATTGGTGCCGGTTTATCAAAATCTGCTCAGTTTATTGGCACAGGTATATCATCACTACCGGATTACAGACAATTACTAGAGGCTCTTTTAGAAAGAGCTAACTTCAACAGTGAATCTGAAAACATCATTCGTATTTTGCTAGATGCTGGTAAAACTAATTCAAAAGCACTTGAAAGAGCTGCAAGAGAATTACGAGAGGAGATGGGTGATTATCCTTTTTATGTGGGTATAAGAGCAATTTTAGAGCCTATTGACGCTCAAATTCAAGAATCCATCGGGCATCGATTACTTCGAATGGTTAATTTCAAACGAATTCTTACCACAAATTATGATAGATTTCTTGAAAAGTTTGTTGCACCAGATATTGAAATGTTCACAGCTAGAGACATAGATGCTTTCAGAATTTTTTTAGCTGAACCTGAAAGAGGCTTCATCTTAAAACTTCACGGAGATATAACACGTCCAGATACAATACCTTTTGGATTGAGTGATCTATATCGGCATTATGGATATGAGGCAGATGGAATAAAACTAATTAAAAATATTCCACCAGCAACCAAAACACTGCGCGATTTTATGGAAAGTATATTCCGAAACAATACGGTTTTGTTTTTAGGCAGCTCAGTTGCTTACTCAGAGGGTTATGCTCGTATATTACTTAATCTTGTTCAAGAATGGGGTGGGTCATTACCCTATACCCACTATGCCCTTGTTCCTAAAGATCCTTCATTAAAGGCTTTGCGAGAGCATCTTTCAAGCGAGTTAAATCTTCGTTACATTGAGTATGAGCCTGATAATGTTCATAGCCAAGTATGGGAATTTATTGCATTTTTAAATGCAGGGGTATTTACAGATGAACCTAAGCCTGGGAAAAAATGGGGGCAATCTTATTTATCTGATAGGCGTGTGGAATATCTTGAAAGGCAATTAGAACGTGAAACAACAGCAAGAAGTATCTGTTTTCTAACACCAAGCCTGACAAATGCAGTAACTACATTAGAATCGCTAGAGGTATCAACCCGAAAGGGACTTCAAGAACGATATACTGATAAGCTTTTCGTGGACAAAGTTATGGATAAGATGTTACAGCGAAAAGAAAACTTGGAAAAACGTTTGGATACAGGCGAACTCAATATTCGTATAATATTTTTAGAATCGGAATTAAAAAACGCATTTCAAACCACCGATAATGAATTAGCAAAAACTATACAACGTTATGAGTACTTACTCCAGTTGGTAAACAAACCTAACTTAGAAGTACGATTGCTGCCCCATTTAACAGCACAAGAATTACGAGATATATATTCGGCTAGTTTTGCACTGATATTTAATGAAACTAAAAACGTAGAACAACCGGAAAGTGATGTAGCACTCGCATATGCGTCTCAAGCTACTATAAATTATTTTGAAATTCATATTATCCAAATTAACACAAGTGAAGTCAAAGATCGGGTATATCAGTTTGAACGTTTTTGGTCATCTTCTTTAAATGAAGCTGCAACTATACAATCTATCCAAGCTTTGATCGCTCTAGCAAAAACAAAGGTTAGAATCGATAATGAATAATATTGATATTTTATGTCTGGGTGTTGGTAAGGGCGCTTCCTATGTAATGAAAGGAATATCAAGCACTTCATTTGTCATTTTGATAAATGGAGAACCAAAATTGCTCATAGATGCTGGTGCAGGTGTTGCTTTATCATGTCTCAAATATTTAGATGGCATTATACCGTCAACAATTTATATAACACATAATCACATGGATCATACTGGTGATTTGCCAATAATGCTAAATATTCTATCTAATCTTGGTGGAAAACCGCGAGTTTTAGGACATGCAGACGTATTAGATATTGTAAAAACTTATCGGATGCATGATCCAACAGTTAATATTAATCAACTGGCTGAATGGGTTGCTCCACAGCATGATGGATTAATAGATGCCGGAAATGGTTTGGAAATTCGACCTATAAAAACAAAACACTCATATCTTTGTTATGGTATTTTATTATATTATAAAGGAATAAATATTTTGGGATATAGTGCCGATAGTCCTTATGACGAAAATTTATTTAGAGAGATTACAAAACAACCAAATGCTATTATTGATGCCCGTGATTATGGTACACATGATCACTCTTCATTTGAAGAAGTTCAAGATTTTGCAAAATTAGTACCAGATTGTTCTATTTGGATTGTTCACTATGAACAAACTAGATTTATATTTACTAAATCAAACATTAAATTGATGTATGAAGGTCAATTGATAAGATTACATAGTGATTCTTCTGTTTAATTTATTTTTGGAGTAAAACCAAAATTATTTTTGGTTTTACTCCTAATTCGTATTAATGTTAGATTTCATTTACGATGCTGAACACCATCGGGCGGCGGCGCGTTTCGTTGTAGAGCAAACGCCCCAAACTTTCTTCCAGCGCCTCTTGGCGGCGTCCGTTGCGATTATTTTCAATCACTTGCTGCACGGTATCGCGCACGCTGTCCAACAGGTCATCGGCTTCACGCAAATACACAAACCCGCGTGAGATAATATCAGGGGCTTTTAACAGTTTGCCCGTGTTTTTATCCACACTGACCGCAACCAAGAAAAAGCCATCGCGTGCCAACACTTCGCGGTCATGAATCACAGCGCGTCCAATATCGCCTACGCCATTGCCGTCCACAAAGACATATCCGGCAGAAATGCGCTCATTGGTCTTGCGAACCCCGTTTCTATCCACATCAATCACCACGCCATTTTCCGAGATAATGACATGATTCGCGGCAACGCCCGCTTCAACGGCTAATTTGCCATGCTGCCGCAGATGCCGCGCTTCGCCATGCACGGGCAAAATATATTGAGGTTGCGTCAGGTTAATCATCAGGCGCATTTCTTCGCGGCGGCAGTGACCCGATACATGCACATCTTCTAAGGGGTCATAAATCACATTGGCACCGCGTTCAATTAAGCGGTTAATCGTGCGATAGACCATTTCTTCATTGCCGGGGATGGGGTGCGATGACAAAATAATCGTATCACCTTCTTGCACTTCCAAATTGCGCTGTTTGCCCGTCGCCAATTTGCTCAACACTGCCGATGGCTCACCTTGGCTGCCCGTAATCATGAATACCAATTTATGCGGTTCAACACTGCTGATTCTGCCCGCATCCAGCACAATACTTTCGGGAATTTCCAGATAGCCTAAGCGCATGGCAATTTTGGTATACTCGCGCATGGTATGCCCATAAATCACCATCTTGCGTCCCACTTTTTTGCTGACATTCGCCACCTGCTGAATGCGGGACATCAACGAGGCGAAAGTCGCTACCATGATGCGCCCTTTTGCCTCTTTAAACACGCGCTCAAACGCCGGTTCAATGATGGCTTCCGAAGGCGTCCAGCCATCTTGGTCAGAATTGGTGCTATCTGCCATGAGCAGTTTGACACCTTTTTCGCCGTAGCGTGCTAGCCGGGCATAATCCGGTTTGCGCCCGTCTACAGGTGTATTGTCAAATTTATAATCGCCCGTATGCACAATTAAGCCATGCGGCGTATCAAACGCGAAACCGACACAATCCGGGATGCTGTGCGTCATATGGAACGCTTCAATCTTGAAGGGTCCAATCTGGAGCATATCCCCGGCTTTGAAGGTTTTGACCACCGTATCGCGCAGCCCCGCATCGCGCAATTTATATTCCAACAAGCCGGCAGTCAGCGGCGTAGCATACAAGGGAATGCCACTGGGCAGCGCCTTCACCACATGGTCTACCGCCCCGATGTGGTCTTCGTGTCCGTGCGTATACAAAATGCCATGAATTTTGAGGTCTTTTCGTTCTAGTAGATAGGTGAGTTCGGGGATAATGTAGTCTACACCGTGCATATCATTGGCGGGGAACATAATGCCAGTATCCAAAATTAGGGCGTCATTCCCCATCTCAAACACCGTCATATTTTTGCCAATTTCGCCCAACCCGCCTAATGGAATAATGCGTAACTTGCCTTTTGCCATATCAACTCCAATACAAAATTACCGACCAGACAAATTTTCCGTGTTGTCCGTCGGTCTAGGTAAATACAAAGACTGCTTTAAAAGCCTCGCAACAAAATTATTTCGTTTATTTGGGTGTTGTTTGCAGCAGCCACACCCCGGCTGAATTATAGGCGTGATGATGTGATGATGACCCGCGAATCAGTGGCTTATTTGTATGACGAACTAAAAATCAGCATGGCACAATGATAAGATCTAAACTAATCACAATTGGTTTTAACAACAAAATCTCACCCATCGCATTTTATCATACACCAAAACACAAAAAGATTGCAGAGAAATTACGGATGGGGTGTATACCGCATCGGCAATTCATGTTTCAGCACAGA
Organism: Anaerolineae bacterium; assembly: GCA_022842885.1. Classification (GTDB taxonomy): domain Bacteria; phylum Chloroflexota; class Anaerolineae; order Aggregatilineales; family Phototrophicaceae; genus JALHOR01. The sequence continues at coordinate 54,230 of JALHOR010000014.1, read as the reverse complement.
TTAATTGTTCGACTTAAATCTATTTGGACAGCCCCAATTTTGACTTTGCGAGACATGATATGCTGCTTTTCTACTCAACTTTCAAAACCGGGATTTGAATATCGGTCATAATGCTGACCAAGGTTTTTTCATCACAAAAACGGGAAAATTGTTTAATCAATTGTCCCTCATAAAGAATTAACCACAACGGAGTTTGAAATATACCAAGCGGACGGTCAACATCGGCACACCAAGTCGCTATTTCCGTGTACTCATCAAAAGGACGAATCCCGACTTTGATATGCTGTTCTTCTAATTGTTTTGCTGTTTGGAGTGCAACCTCAATCATAGAATAATCGCGGGCGCTCCATTCAGCAAATACCAACACAAGCCATAAACCATGATTAAGGACATCTTCACGATAAACAGGTTTTTCAGCCAAAGCAATGCAATTACTGGGGGCATCATCTAACAAGACTTGGAAATGATTGGGGATAGCATGAATGTGATATGTCATTTGACCTCTCCCAAAAGAATCTCTGTGCGTGTCATAGCAATACCTTGGGCTATTTCATTATGTTGGGCGATGGACACTATTGTCATCATCTCAGCAACTTGTAAGTGAACATTGCGTTTCTGCAAATAATCCGTGGGATGATAGAGACCAATACTGCCTTTAGGCTTGATAGTACGGACGATTTCATGAGCCATTCGCGGCGAAATAGGGCTACTTTCAACAATAATCCGATCTACTGAATTACTCGCAAATGGTAAATATTCACCAAATGCTCGGACGAGGTTAGGAATTTTTTCCCCCTCTTGCCCTAATGCCTGATGCATATAGACTGCAAATGGATTGATATTAATTGCCTCTGGATACCGACCTTCGCCGCCAATGTCTATCACAACAACAAGCTGTTTTTCGGACATTAGCTTTTCTTTTCCAAAGTGCTAATCGGCTAATCGGCAAACTATGCCGTTGGCACTCGATAATCATTGCCGACAGGTTGTAAACCAGAGAGCGTATCCGGCACATCGAAAGCCTGTGGTTGGGGGGCATCGTGTGGCACAACGCCGCGACTGCGAATCACTTCGCCTAGCAACCATTCCATGTCTTCGGGCAGGCGGGCAAAAAATTCGCGTATCGTTTCACCGCCACTCATGCCATGCACCGTATAGGTATAGTTCTCCAATAATTTGCTGCCGACAATCGCCATCGTCGGTTCCCATCTATCAAGCCGATGCCAAGCCTGTTTTGAACATTGGTATAACTCGAACACGATACGAATCTCACTCGGTTTGCCATCGAAGCGTATATCCAACGCCACCGGCAGATACAAGTTGCGTTTACTGACTTTTGCCCGAAATTGTTGGACTAATAAACGGGCAATCGGGCGCAGTTTTCTACTGAGGGCGTTGTTATCTAGCTTGTCATGCTGTGCCAGCACCCGATTCAGGCGGCGCAGCAGTTTGGCATCCGCAAAGGTTTCGCTGCGTCCCACGCGCCCATAACTATCATACTGGCTGACGCGCAAGGCAGTCATGCGCCAGTGCTTCATATAGCTGCCATCTTGACTCAGCAGCAGTTTAATCGGATGCAAATTGCCTTCGGTTGCGGCTGCCAAAATCGTGCCATTTTGCGCGTGCTGCTGCCAACCTTGCCGCCTGCCAATGGTCGAATTGGGATCCATGGTGGGCATCATGGCATAGGCGGGCTGCCACACCGGGAAGCGTGCCGGACGGCGGAACACCAAACGCACCACCGTTAATAACAACCAAATCAGAATCACCACAAAAACAACCGCGCCCGCACCCATTAAAATTTGGTTGCGTTCATAGCGAGTCCCATTCACAATAATCGCGCCATCGGCGGCAAATTCAATTTGTGGCAAGGCGAAATTGCTCAATGGGTTGGGAGTAGGATTATCGGCTGAGTCCGAAGTCGGGGGTGTCTCTTGAGTAGGTTCAATGGCGGGAGGCAAATTTTCTGGGATAGGCACACTGATGAGTGCCGTATTGTCTTCAGCGATGGGTGTGCCGGCTAGTTCATATAAATCAATGCCGACTTGAACCCGAAAAATTTGGGTGCTGCCCGGCGGGAAATCGCGCGTTTCAAACGGGAATTGCAGCCGCACCGTCTCATTTTGCTTGAGGGGTTGCAGGATATTGGTATCCTCATCGGCATTTAAAATTGTGTTATTGGGTCCCAGCAGTTCTACCACTGTTTCGCTCAGAGCGTCACCACCCCGATTCGTTACGCTGATTTCCAACGTAAATTGGCTGGTATCGTCGTTGAAGGTATACCCAGAATTGGGGATAGACACCACATAATTGCGCGGTGTTGATTGGGCGCTTATCGGCAGTGCCAGTAACCACAGCCACATCACAGTAAACCACTTACGCATAACTTGCCCCAAAAACAGTGCAAACCAATGAACAAACTCTCTATTTACTATACGCCGAATTGCTGCACTTTCCAAATCAAATTACCCGACGATTCAACAGCTATTGAACGCCGCTGTCAGCCCTGCACATTCAACATTTTCACCACCCGCACCAGAAACATTTGGCAGCATGTATCAATATGATATTGAATGTCCATTTGTTCGCTATCATGGTTGTAACGCCCGCTGATGGTAATGCGCGGTGGTTGCCCATGTTCCGCGCATATCACTTGGTGCAATTTGCGCCGTAGCCCAGATTCAATCTCTTGGCGCGTTTGTTCAAACAGCAGTGCCAATTCATACGAATCGAGAAATGGGTCTTCCTGAACGACACCTTCGGTCTCAAAATCAAACGTAATCTCCATAAGGATGGACTGCCAACCTCGCAACGAGTAAACAAAAATAACGTCGTGATTTAGTTCGGTTTTTCACGTTTGCGCTGTAGACGGCGGCGTTTACGCTTGCCGGGCAGCGCCCCGTGCTGCGCCCACTGCCAAATTTCATCGGCAATTTCCCAAACAGCGTTAGGATTGGCAATGCGGCGGGCATTCGCCGTGCGTTGTGCCAATGCGTCTGCGCCCTCATGCAGCCACGCCGCCACTGTATCCGCGACTTGGCGTGGCTCTGGCGCATATGCCCCGGCGTTATTTTCCACGACGTAGGTCACATTGCCATCTTCTTGTCCGGGGATGGCATCGCTAATAATCATCGGCAAGCCAGCAATGGCGGCTTCGGTCAACGTGGCGGGACCCGCTTTTGTCACCAGAATATCGGCGGCAGCCATCAAGCGCGGCATGTTGCGAACAAATCCGTAAATATGCGTCGGTTGCTGCCAATCTGTTTGTTCCAATTTTTCTTTAAGAGCGCGGTTGCGCCCGGCAATGATGGCGAGTTGGCAATCCAAATGTTTTTCGCTGATAGCGCGGGCAGTTGCATAGAGGGGTCCCATGCCATCGCCGCCAGCCACCATCAAAATAGCGGGTTTATCTGGTACCCAACCCAATTCGGCGCGGGCATCTTGTTTGCTGCCCAATGAGTCCATAAAGCGCGGGTCTACTGGCAAGCCCGTGATTCGCATTTGGTCTGGTCTCAGCCCCGCGTTGATACCACGGTCATAAGCCGCCTGCGTGGGGACAAGGCAGCGTTCTACCTGTTTGTCGTACCAAAAAAAATGCGTACTCACCAAATCGGTGACGACGGTGATAAAAGGCGGGCGCATTTCCAGCACATCATAAGCACGCATGGCAGCCCGCGTAATGACTGAATGCACACACACCACGACATCGGCTGGATTCGTCAGAATCATTTTTTTAAAGCGGCGGGCGTTGGTGTAATACATGGTGCGTGCCAATAAATTGGCTCTGCCGCGAGTGTTGGAGAGGTTATAGCCAATTGCCCACGAGGCTTTGCTGCGGTTGACCAGCCACGGATAGAACTCTGGCATATAATTCATCGGGAAACGACTAAGCCGAAACACATCAATCAAAGTGGCATCTATATTTTCTTTGCCATAGCGAATATACAACGCATCGCGGATGGCTTCGGCGGCGGCACGATGCCCACCCCCGGTATCAGACATCAAAAAAACAATTCGTTTTGCCATGCGCTACAGCCTTCCCGTATTCATCGCTATGGGTTATCCGGTTGCCTTGCAGCCCCCAGAATCCGCCATTAGGATGATGGTTCAATAATTTTCTTCAAGCGTTTATTAAAGACAGCGCGGGCTAATAACACCCGCCGCCCACAGCCGGCACAGGTGATGCCCACATCTGCCCCTACCCGATGAATCACCCATTCATCGCTGCCGCAAGGATGTTTTTTTCGCATTTGAACGCGATCATGCATTTTGACATCGGGCATTATCATAAGATTGCTCATGGTTACACTGCGTGCGGGAGATTTTAATCTAGCATTCCACAACGCACAACGCTCTCATCTCGTAATATGATATACTGAAACACAGTGTGAAATAGCATAATACGGAGTATCCGCGTCATGGATGGCTTTTCGATACCATTGTTTGCTGCCACAGTCATTGTGGCTTTTTTTGGGATGGGTTGGCATGAGTATGGTCATGCTTTGATGGCGAATTATTGGGGCGACCCCACCCCCAAGCGCATGGGACGCCTCACTCCGAATCCGCTGGTACATATTAACCCCGGTGGGTTTTTGTTTTATTTGATGATGACGATGGGTTTCGTCAGCGGCATGGGGCAAATTGGACCGCTGCTGATTGGGATATTGCTGCTGATTTCGTTCATGCGGACGGGCAATATGATGAGCATGATTGCCTTGGGGTCAGTACCCATTAATGTGTCGGCAATGCGTGACCCGCGTTGGGGCAACTTCTGGACGAGTTTTGCGGGCCCGCTGATGAATTTGGCACAAGCTATTATAGCCGCGCTTATCTTGCGCTTGGTGTTTAGCGTAGAAGAAGCCTTTACGTTATACGTCAGCCCATCGCTTATCAACACACCTGTTGAATTTTTGATGGTGTTATTGCTGCTGGCAATCTTCACTAACATCGCCTTCTTCGTATTCAACCTGATACCGTTAGTGCCGTTGGATGGTTGGAATATGATGCTGGCGCTGCTGCCGGGGTCTTTCCTGAACAAAGACCAAGTGCCAGCGGCACTGCGTAAAAATGCCCGCCCTATAGCACAATTTTTGCAGCAGCCTGCCTATAAATGGCGCGATTGGTATCAGCTTTCGTATATCGTGTTTGTGTTCCTGTTCATTTCATCGTTCATCATACCGGGCTTGAATATTCTGGGCAGAATCACAACACCACCTTGGACAACATTAGTACAACTGCTCTTAGGGTTTTAATGGCAATTACCTATCGTTTGAAACAGGGCATTCAGGCGCTGTTCGCTTTCACGCAACCCGTAGACAGCGCCTTGGCTGCCCAGTATCTATCACCCGCACAACAGGCATTGTTCCACAAGATGACGCGCAGCGAACAACTCCACAGTTTGAATGTGTTGCGAACCGTGTTGGCACAAGCGCCAGAGACTCCGCCCGATTTGGCAGTGGCGGCACTGCTGCACGATTGTGGCAAAAGTCGTTACGCGCTGAATGTAGCGCAGCGCACACTATCCGTTATGGTTGAAAAATTATTGCCAGCGTTGTTTCATCGTTGGACACGCGATGATACGCTCACAATCTGGCGGGCGCCCTTCGTGGTGCGGCAGCATCATCCGGCGTGGAGCGCCCATATGTTGGCAGAGGTGGGGTCATCGGCACAGGTGGTTTGGTTAGCCGCCCATCACGCCGATGCCCTAAGTCAAAATGCCCAACATCCGTTATACTCACTCTTGGCACGGCTAAAAGCTGCCGATGATGCCAATTAATCTTCGCTGCTAAGGCAGACCCCATGACCACCTTGATTGTGTTGCCCGATATTCATGATAAAACGGACGCCTTAAAACCGATTGCCCGCGAGATTGCGCGTGCCGATGCTGTCGTTTTAGCCGGGGATATGACCAATGGCAACATGCAGCATTTGCAGCGGTTGCTGAACACGCTGGAAGAATACAATGAACATATTTATGCGGTGCCGGGCAATATGGATACCGACGCGATGTTGGCATATTTGGCACGCGAAGGCTTAAATTTGCATCGCACTTGGCAACCGTTGGCGGGGCTGGCGTTATGTGGTGTGGGTGGGGCGCTGCCTTACGCCGGGCGCTTCGTCTTCAGCGAAGATGAAATCGGCACATTTTTAGAGGATGCTATTCACGATGTGCCACCAACGCTGCCGAAAATTTTGGTCTGTCATCAACCGCCCTATGGTACACGCTGTGACCAATTACCCGATGGGCAGCATGTCGGCAGCCATGTCTTACGGACGTTTATTGAGCGTGTGCAGCCCTTAATTTGCTTTTGTGGGCATATTCATAATGCTGTTGCCATAGACCAGATTGGGCAAACAGCGATTGTCAATCCGGGTCCCATTTGGGAAAGTGGTTGTTATGCGTTTGCGGATATTCAGGCGGGAGCAGTCAAAACGCTTGAATTGCGGCAAGTGATAGCCTGAAATGAAATTCGTCGTTCTACCCGATTTGCACGAGGGCGGCATGAAATATTTGCCGTCGCTGCAAGCTGTTCTCCATACGGCAGATTGGGTGCTGTTGCCGGGTGATTTAACGATTCGCGGCAGTAGCAGTGCTATGGAGCAGGTGTTAGCAACCCTGCGGCAGTATAATCCCCATATCCTTGCCGTACCGGGCGAGTGGGATACGCAGCAAGGGAGTAATGTCCTCACCCAACACCAATGCAATTTGCACGGGCAATTTGTCGTGGTGGAAGGCTTAACATTGTTAGGGTTGGGGGGCTGTTTGACTTATCAAAATGCCCCCAAAGAGCATTTGGTATACGACAATTTTCAATACGAAATGCTGCTGCAAACCATTACCGACCAGTTGCCGCGCCGTGCGCCCACCCTCTTGATGACGCATCATCCGCCGCACGAAACCGAAGCTGACCGCTTATATTCAGGCAAACGGGCAGGCAGCCGCGCTATCCGCGATTTTATTGACCACCGCCAACCGCTGCTGTGTCTGACCGGACATTTACATCATGTTCAGACGATGGAGCAAATCGGCAAAACACTGGTTTTCAATCCGGGTCCCATCTGGTTGTATCAAGCCTATGGGGTTATCGAGATTGAGCGTGGCAGCATTATCACCGCTGAAATTCGCACATTCTAGTAATAAGCGATAGAAATTTTATCATCCGTTTCGCCGCTTTCTTGCCGCGCAATTTTGACCCCGGCATGTGTTCCCAAGCGATTTGCGCCCGCCTGTCGTAACATTTGGGCAGTGGCAAAATCATGAATGCCGCCAGCCGCTTTGATACCCACGCCTTCCCCCGCGATTTGCCGCAGCAAGGCGATGTCGGCAACGGTTGCGCCTACTTCGGCAAAGCCAGTGCTGGTTTTTACAAAATCGGCACCTGCGACTTTAATAATTTGGCAGGCGATGATTTTTTCTTCTTCGGTCAGCAGTGCCGTTTCGATGATGACTTTGCACAGGGCATCATGGTCATGGGCAACCAGCGCCACATCACTGATGTCGTCGTGCAGCGCCACATAATCCCGATTTTTGAGCGCCCCAATATGCAGCACCATATCAATTTCGCTCGCGCCGTGCCGCAAGGCTTCTTGCGCTTCGTAGGTTTTCACTTGAGGCAGTGCCGCGCCCAACGGAAACCCGACTACGGCGCACACTTTGGGCGGTTTATCTTTAAGAATTGCTGCCACCAATGGCACATACACGCTGTTCACGCAGACGCTGGCAAACCCATATTGCAGCGCCTCATGGCACAGCGTTTCAATCTGCCGGGCAGTAGCATCCGGTTTAAGCAACGTATGGTCAATTAAACTGGCGATAGTGGCATTGTCTGGGGTTATCCCCAAACCGGGGGCAGTTCGCCCCGTCCGTGGATAACAGCGGGCTTCGCCCAAGACTGCCATCACTTGTTTGATCGTTTTCTCTATGAATCCTACATCCATAAGTAGCATTTCCTAAACATGGTCTTTTTCAATCATCACTATAACAAAGGGCGGCATGAACTGACTACGGTGAATCTGTGGCGTCTTCAGCCGCTAATGTTGCCAACAATTTAGGATTCGCCACTTCCAGTTGTTCAATCGTGGTGGCTTTTAGGTGGCTGAACAAAGCGCGGTTGTCGTCATACGCACCTGCCCGAATCGCCGCGCATAATTGGGCATTCCGGTCTTTCAGCGCCAGTTGCAAAGCCTCTGAGTCCGGCGGCAGTGGTTGCTCACCTAAGAGCATATTGAGCCGCGACCATTCTGCCCGCCCATGCGTGCTGCTGAGTGTCAATTCACGCTCGACAATTTTCATCACATTCACGGCAACCAGCGTCTGAAAATATAATTTGTGATTCGCCGCTTTTGCCACAGGCAGCACCTGCTGTTCTAGGTGCAAACGGGCAGCTTCTATCAGTTCAAAAGCACTTGGTCTATCGTACATAAGGCTTGCTCCAGTTAGGCTATTTCGATGGCAGCGCGGATTTGCCGCGCCAGCGCGTTAAATTCAGGCGTATACACTATCTCATGAGTTCGGGGACGTGGCAGGTCGCTGATAATGTCTGCCACGATACGCCCCGGACGCCGACTCATCACCAATATACGGTCTGCCAGCAAGACTGCCTCTTGAATATCGTGCGTCACCATCAAGACCGTTTGCCGCTGCGCTTCCCACACGCGCAAAATATCCAAGCTGATATGTTCCCGCGTGAGGGCATCCAACGCGCCAAACGGTTCATCGAGTAACAAGACGGCTGGTGACTGGATTAAAACGCGCCCCAAAGCCACCCGCTGGCGCATCCCGCCGGAAAGCTCGCTCGGATACGCCTGAGCAAAATCACCCAGCCCCAACATCGGTAATAACGTATCGGTGTGCTGAACCCGTTGGGCTGTCGTAACCCCGGCTAATTCTAGCGGCAGCGCCATATTGTCGCGCACAGTGCGCCAGGGCATGAGGTTGGCGTCTTGGAACATTACCCCCATTTGGGGCGACGGCGCAGTGATAACGGTATCGCCTAATAGTACCCGTCCGGTGGTGGGTTTTTGCAAGCCAGCACACACGCGCACGAGGGTACTTTTTCCACAGCCACTCGGTCCGAGCAAACACGTAAAACTGCCTTCGGCTAGGCTGACCGAGACGGGACCCAAAGCGGGTAGTTTGCCATCGGGCGTCTGAAATGTCATGTGTAGATTATCAATCGTAAGTGCCATCAAGCGGGTCTACCTAACACACTATGAGCCATTAGTCCTGTCTCAATTATGCGCTTATTCTAAAAAATATAAAAAGTGGCAGAAAACGACAATCTACATTACACTCTCATTGTTTATGCAGGCTAAGGGTAAGGTATGTTACGTCGTGCGGTCTATCCAGCATCACTCGACCCAATTCATTTTGGGCATATTGATATTGCGGTGCGTGCTGCCAAAATTTTTGACGAAGTGCTGGTGGCAGTGTATAGTACGCCTAAGAAGAATGTGTTATTTCCGTTGGAACAACGGGTGAGCATGGCGGAAGAATGTTTCTTACCATATCCCAACATAAAAGTTGCACACTTTTCTGGGCTGGCGGTAAACTATGTGCATTCGGTTGACGCAATGGCACTCATTCGGGGAATGCGCGTCTTCGGCGATTTTGAATTTGAATTTCGTATGGGGTTAGCCAATAAAAAATTAGCCCCCGACATTGAGACAGTCGCTATTTTGGCGGATGAACGCTACATCCATATCAGCAGCAGCACCGTCCGCGAAATCGCAGAATTGGGCGGGGATGTGAGCCATATGGTGCCGGTCCATGTACGCGAGGCACTGCGAGAACGCTTTTTGGCACTGGAAGAGCAGTAAAGATTTCGGCTTTTGAGGGAGGGATTTTTTAGATGGATATTCAACACTTAGTAGACCGCCTAGAAGATTTGATTGATGAGGGGCGGCATCTCTTCGGTACCAAATATACGATGATTGATGAAGAACGGGCGCTGGAATTGATTGACCAGATGCGGATTTCTATCCCGGAAGAAATTGAAAAATCGCGGCGTATCTTGCAACAACGCGAGCGCATCCTGTCCGAAGCGCACGAAGAAGCTGCCCGCATTGTTCAGCAGCACCGCCTGAAGGCAGAGCAAATGATAGACCACGATTCAACGGTACAAGCCGCCTCTGCCCGTGCCAATGAAGTCATTGACCAAGCCCGGCGCGAAGCCGCCCGCATCACTGCCGAAGCTGACCAATATGTGGTGGATATGCTCAAACAACTGGAACAGCAATTGGTGCGCGATTTAACCGAAGTTCGCAACGGCATTAGCGTCATCATGCAACCCGCCGCGCAACCTTCGCCGCTACCGCCGCAGCCCGTGCATATTCCCATGCCAGTAGAAGCTGAAAAAGTGACTATCGGGCATAACGATTACGAAGATTAAGTGAAACAGTGGGCGCACCCGCCCATTGTTTTTGCTGATTGCCCGCCAGTACCCATTAAGATAATCATCACCCTCTTGCTCTGCCAAGTTCATTCATGACTTGGTGCTGTATTTTTTCCCCTAAACCTGTGATAAAGCCATCCAGCGCCCAGAACCTTCTGCGTGCAAATTATTTTTTTGCGTTTAGCTTACAAAACCAAAATGCTCCCGACTTCATATTTGTATTCAAAACGTTTATAATAAAATGAACGTCAATTGGGTACTTTAACTTAGCATCAGCCTATGGACAGCGAATTAACACACAAGGGGCAGCAAACCCGCCAACATATCCTTGAGACCGCCATTCGCCTTTTTGCGGAACATGGCTATGAAACGACTACCATGCGGGATATTGCAGCGGCAGCCGATTGCTCACCGGGACTGACGTATCGTTATTTTTCGCAAAAAGAAGAGTTGGTGATTGCGCTGTACGAGCATTTGGCAGCCGAATCACTGGCGCAGACGCATGGGCTGCCTGTTGGAACGATGGCAGACCGCTATCATACGCTGATGAAACACAAGATGACGCAAGTGCAACCGTATCGGGCGGCGATGGCGGCGATGTTTGGTGCGATGATGCGCCCTGATGTAGAAATGTCGGTATGGGGCAAGCGCACCACCGAAGGGCGCGATACGATGCTAGAGGCGTTCAAACAGCTTGTCCAAGAGGCGACCGATAAACCCACACAACCGCTGGCAAACAGTCTCGCTACATTGCTCTACTGTTTTCATTTGTTGATGTTGTTGTTCTGGTTATACGACAAATCATCGGAAAATCGAGCGACTTTTTTGCTGCTGGATTTTATGCATGAGGCATTAAAACTCTATCGTCCCATGTTATTGATGCCATTGATTAGCAAAGCCACCGTCAAATTAGCAGCGATTTTAGCGATGGTGTTTGGCGAAGTACCGCCCCAGTCCGTCCCAGAGACGGGCAAAGCCTCTTAATCAGGCGATGGGGTTGCCCATTGTTGGGCATCGGCGGCTTCAGCAGGTAGCGGTAAATACACGCTAAAAATGCTGCCTGTCCCTACAATACTTTGGGCGCGGATAATGCCACCATGCAGCGTCACAATTTCGCGGGCAAGTGCCAGCCCAAACGCAGTATTGCGATGATTGCCATTGCCCGGACGACTAAACGGTGCAAAAATCGCATCGGGCAGTAGTTCTGCCGGAATACCTTCGCCCGTATCTTCCACCTCCACCAGCACATAATCCACCCCCGGTTCACTTAACTGCTGCAACCGGATAGTGATGGCGCTTTGCGGTGTGCTATCTTGAATCGCATTCACAATCAAATTAGCGACCAATTGCACAATGCGGTGGCGGTCTACATCCGCGACGATTTTTTGTTTGGGCATTTCATGAACCAGCGAGATTTGTTTTTGGCGGGCGACTGGCTCATACGTCGTCATGGCTTCCAAAATGAGAGGCTGCATTGGTGTAATGGCGCGGTTCAGTTCAATGATGCCTTTTTCAAAGCGCGTCAAATCCACCATTTCTTCAACGAGATGCTTCATATATGCCGTTACGCGCTCTAAATTATCCAGATGCTGCGCGGCTTTTTCCGGCTGTTTGCGAATCATATGCAACCGCAGCCCAAAACTGGTGAGGGGCGTGCGAAGTTCATGGGCAGCATTGGCAATAAAACGTGACCGCTGCTCTTGTAATTGTCTTTCGGCGGTGATGTCGTGAACGGCGGCGACGACCCGTGTGGGTTGTTCGCCCGGATTACCCACCAGCGTAAAGGTCAGGCGAACATAAATGATGCGTCCATCGCGGCAACGCAAGCCTGTTTCGTTACGCGCTTTGCTTTCTTCGTCGAGCAGCAGCAGCAAAAAGGGGTCTACTTCTGCCGTATCAATAGGAATCCGCAGCAAAGACAAGGTTTGCCCCGCTAATTCGGACAGGCTATACCCCACCATGCGGCAAAATGCTGGATTGGCATACTGGAAGGTATAATCTTCCATGTAGAAAATACCCTCGCGCACGGTATCCAAGATAATTTGCAAGCGGCGACGTTCTTCTTGCAGTTCTTGGTTGCGCGTATTCACCAACGTTTCTAATTTTTGGCTGTATTGGCGCAGGCGCTTGAACAAAGCATTTTCATGATTATTGGGCAGTGTTTTTTCCATGTGGGTATTGGCAACCGTTACTGCCCGGCGCAGGGTTGCCATAAAATAATGTTGCCCGGCATACGGCGCGGGCTGAATCGCCCATTCGCTGTCTAACAGTTGCCCATTGGCGGTCATTAACCATAATTGCCCGCCCTGATTGGCAAACAGTTTTTGCAAGGTGTTTTCGGTATTTTGCGGAATCAAATGATACCATGTCATTCGGCTGAGAGCTTCGGCAGGATATGCCAATAGCTCGGAAGCGGCGGAATTTGCTAACAACAGATGTTCTTGATGAAACAAAATCAGCGGCGTCGCCACAGAATTGACAATCAGTGCTAACGATGTTGTATTCGGAATAACCATACCCTACAACCACTAAACGAGATAAAAGCGATACCTGTATAATAAGGGCAAAATCTATAGTGAAAACCAGTTTTTATGAGTTTTTTGTAGTTTATGGTAGCGGTTTTTGTCCAAGATAGCGATAGCCATTGCGTCCCGATTTGGATTAACGTTGTGCTAAATTGGTGTTATTCGGCGTTAGATTTTGTGAGCCGGATGTCGTTATAATGGTGAGTATCCATATGTGAGGAGTCATTTGTTGTGACGAGCATTATCAATCCTGAAGCAATTCCTGTGACGACTGCTGAAGAATGGCAACCTGACCCACAAACACCACGCCGCCGTCCCCCGTGGATCCGCGTGAAAGCACCGACAGGCGAAACCTATGAAAATGTGCGCCATTTGATGCGGAGCAAGGCACTCCATACCGTGTGCGAAGAAGCCCAATGCCCGAACTTAGGTGAATGTTGGGGGCGTGGCACTGCGACGTTTTTGATGATGGGCGATACTTGTACGCGCTCGTGTGGCTTTTGTGATATTAAAACCGGGCGTCCGTCGCCGCTGGATTGGGCAGAGCCAAACCGGATTGCCGAGAGCGTGCGAGCAATGAATTTGCAGCATGTGGTTATCACTAGCGTCAACCGCGATGACCGTGCTGATGGCGGTGCGCCCTTGTTCGCCATGGTGATTCGCCGTATTCGCCAATTGCAACCGGGTTGCAGTATCGAAGTGTTGATTCCCGATTTTAAAGGCAGCGCACCCGCCCTTAAAATTGTGATGGATGCCCAACCAGAAATCTTGAACCACAATGTGGAAACAGTGCCGCGTTTGTTCAAGCGCGTGCAGCCCCAAGATAATTATGAGTGGGCGCTCACGACGCTGGAAAATGCCAAAAAAATGGATCCGCTGGTACTGACGAAAAGTGGCATTATGCTCGGCTTGGGCGAAACCCTTGAGGAAGTTGTGGCAACGATGCACGCCCTCGTTAATGTCGGCGTGGATATTCTGACATTGGGGCAATATCTGCAACCGAGCAGAAAACACCTGCCCGTAGAACGCTTCTGGACGCCAGAAGAATTTGAAATGCTGCGTGTTACCGGGTTGGAGATGGGCTTTAAATGGGTCGAAAGTGGTCCTTTGGTTCGCAGCAGCTATCGTGCCGATGAGCAGGTGCGGGCGCTCTCGCAGCTTAATTATGTGCGCGTGCGCGACCAAGCCGAATAACCTAGCCCCAGAACACGCTCAATTTGGTTGCGTGCCGACTATCTGATGTTACAATCGTAGGAGAAAAATTTTCTCCACCATAAGGGGGAATATGATGACCGTTGATTCGGCAATTTTTGAAGTCATTATCGGCATGGTATTTGTGTTTAGTTTGCTCAGTATTTTGGTGACGCAAATTAACAATGTGTTGGCAGCCATCACCAAACTCCGCGCCCGTCATTTGCGTCGCAGCATAGACCGCATGATTGATGACCCGGCGCTGCGGGCAAAAGTCCTCACACATCCGTTGATTCGCATGTTACAGGGCGAAGTGCTACTGCCTGACCAGAAACTCAGCGATGAGCAAGCCAAAGAAATTCTGACAAAGAGCAAACTCAACAATCTGGGGTGGATTGACCCCAATACCTTTGTGAGTGTTCTCATTAACCTCATTCGTGTGACTTCTGATAAAGAAATTTTTGCCGCATTGCTGAACATTGTGGATGGGATGCCTGCCACCGGAGAACGGCGCAAGTTGCGCTTGGTGATTAACCAAATCATGGAATCCGGCTTGGGGTTAGATGAACTTCGCACGACCATTGCCGAACTCTCCGAACCCATTTACCGCGAAGCGTTGACCGAAGCAATGGATCAGATTGATGATGAAATTGGCAAGTTGGGGCTGGAACCCAACACGATTGTGTCGCTGATGGCGGGCTTACGCAACGTCAAAAATCCTTATCTTCGCACGGCTTTAGAGACGGTACTCAGAACCTCTAAGACATTAGATGAAGCCGAAACCAAACTGATGCAATGGTTTGAGGAAGGCATGTACCGTGCCAGCGATACGTTCCGGCAGAATATGTCGGTGATTTCGTTTGTGGTGGGGGCATGTATCGCTCTTTTTATGAACGTAGACAGCATCAACCTAGCCCGCACCCTGTGGGAAGACCCGGCATTACGCGGCTTGGTGGCTCGCACGGCGCAGCGTGCCGATGTTACGGCGCTGCAATCGCAATATGAACAGACGCAAGCCAGTATTGAAAGTGACCCCACCACTGACCCCGGCGAAAGCATTGAGGCTGTCCAAACCGCAGGGGCGGAAGCATTACGGACAGTAGATACCTTGTTGCAACTGCGGTTGCCGTTGGGCTGGCGCTATAACGATTTAAGTGCTTTAGACCCGGCAGACCAAACCAATGCCTTGTTGTTTAACGATGTGAACAATTTATGGAATATGCTGCCCGGCAATAATCCCGCATGGTTCTCGCTGTTATTAGGCAAAATTGTTGGGCTTTTCCTGACAGTGATTGCCATCATGCAGGGAGCGCCGTTCTGGTTCAATATCATCAAGCGGCTGACCGGCGGCAAAGAATAAGCATTAGTCATTTTTGCGCTTGGCAATTTTATATTGAATCGCCGTTACTTCGGCAGCTTTTTCAGTCATGCCCAAGGCTTGGAAAAGCTGCCCCGCCACCGATAGATATAAGCCCGCTTCATTGGCTTGTCCGCTGGTAATCAGCACACCAGCGATGCTGCGTAATAATTCCGCTTGGCTGGCAAAATCGCCCAGTTCTTTAGCGAGATGGGCAGCTTTTTCGTAGGCTTCCAGTGCCTGTTGCAAATAGCGTTGGGCGGTTGGCGCGTCTTTTTGCTGGCGTCCAAGCATGGCGTACAAATTGCCCATGATGCCCAACCGTAACGCGACTTCGTGCGGACGATTCAACTGTTCATATAAACGCACGGCTTCACTAAACGGCATCAGCGCCGTCGCATAATCGCCTTGTGCCACATAACTGTTGCCTAAATTGCCTAGGCGCGAAGCAAGATTGGGCAAATCATGCAATTGGCGGGCAACTTCCACCGCTTGTTGATGAAACACAATCGCTGGTGCTGGTTGGCGCAAATCATCATAGACCAAGCCCAAATTACTGAGCCAGATGCCGCGCCCGCGATTATCACCAATTTCTTCTGCAATCGCCAATGCTTCATTCAAATAGATTAACGCATCATCATAGCGCCCAACTTCGCGTAAAATATTGCCCATATTGCCGAGCAAGCCATCTTCAGTGAAACGGTCTTGGTCTTGTCGCGCACAGTCTAAGGCTTGCCCAAAATAATCCAAGGCTTTATCAGGCTTGCCCATGCGATAATACGTCAGCGCCAAATTCCCTAAATGCCGCCCGGCAGCGCCAATATCGCCGCGTTCCCGCGCTAGGGTGACGACCGCTTGTAAACTTTGAATCGCCTGCGGATAATTATTCTCTTGGAGCGCATCGCGTACTTGGCGCAGTAGATGCGTTTGTTCCTGTAAATCTGACATGCCGCTTGCGTCCTTACTCAGTCTCTATTGATGGACGGCGAGTGCCAATACTGCGGAATAACAGCAGTGCCAACCCCAAAATCACGCCACCTGGCAGCAACCAAGCGGGTAATTGTGGCACACCCGGTATTGCCAATGACCCGGCTTCTGGGTCTAGGCGAATAACCGTAAATTCGCCAGCGACTTCTGACAGAGTACGAAAATTGATGGTCGGCACGCTTACCATGCGGCTGAACAATACTTCGTACAACGGCGAATTTTTGCGGAACATATAGACAGCCCGCGCCGCTTCATAGGGGTCTTGTACAGGAGTTGCCCGCGCCCGGAAAATGCGATTGCCAAACTGTACGGTCACGATAGGCGCTGCTAACAAATTACGATACCAATGCGGGCGTTTACCCCATGCCGAAACAACATAATATTTGCTGCCGTGCCGCCGCCATTCCAAGACGACATGGCGCGGTTGCCCGCTACTGCGTCCGCGTGTGGTTAGTACCAACACGGGAATCCACATAATCGCCCAACCCAGCCCCAAGCGATACACATACAGCGGCATCCGTGCCAACCAGCGCAGCACTCCGGCGGGATAGGGGATGACCATCGGGGGTGTCGCCACCGACTCTGATTGATGATTTTTTTCAATGATAGACATAAGGCATAAAGGTGATGAAACTATGGATAATTTAATCTAATTATACTGGATTTTGGGTTGGTGTGCTGTGTGCCAAACTGCTGCTTAGGTGGTATTCTTATCACAATGTTTGCCCACCATGATTTGGAGTAAGTGCCATGACCAACCTCGATAGCCTCATTGAAATTTTAGATTTTGAAGCGGTTGCCCGCGAAAAAATTAGCAAGATGGCGTATGACTACTACGCCAGCGGCGCGAATGACCAAGTAACGCTGCGCGAAAACCGTGATGCCTTCAGTCGTATTCAATTACTGCCGCGTATGATGGTGGATGTCTCCAAAATTGACCTTTCGACGCAAGTGTTAGGCATGGATTTTTCAGTGCCATTTATGATTGCGCCCACGGCGTTTCAACGGATGGCACACCCCGATGGTGAATTGGCGACAGCGCGAGCTGCCGGGGCGCAAAAAGTCGCTATGTGTTTGAGTACGATTTCGTCCACCGCGCTGGAAGATGTCGCCGCTGCCACCAACACAACCTTATGGTTTCAGGTGTATGTGTATAAAGACCGCGAGATTACGCGCCATTTGGTTGCTCGTGCCGAAGCCGCTGGATATAAGGCATTGGCGCTCACAGTGGATACCCCCAAATTCGGGCGACGCTATGCCGATGTTCGCAATCGTTTTCATTTGCCAGAGGGCGTCACTGTTGCCAATTTTGCCGCTGCCGGCTTAGAAAAATTAGGCGCGGTTAGTGGCGAATCGGGCTTGGCAGCATATTCAGCATCATTATTTGACCCATCGCTGACATGGGATGATGTGGCATGGCTGAAATCTATCACCAAATTACCGGTCTTAGTCAAAGGTGTTCTGCGCCCGGATGATGCCGAAAAAGCCATTGCCGCAGGTGTAGATGGTATCATCGTCTCGAATCATGGGGGTCGCCAACTGGATACTGTGCCAGCCACAATTGAGATGCTGCCCATCATTGCCGAAACAGTGAATGGGCGCGTGGATTTACTGCTAGATGGCGGCGTGCGGCGCGGGATTGATATTCTGAAAGCGGTGGCACTCGGCGCGAAAGCGGTTTTAGTCGGCAGACCATTATTATGGGGATTGGCAGCCGGTGGGCAAGCCGGCGCCGAAAAAGTGCTGACGATTCTGCGTGAAGAATTGGAATTGGCAATGATGCTTTCCGGGTGTGCCAACGTGAACGCAATTGACCGGAGCTTGGTATCGTAATGGCTTCACCTGCGTCACGCTTTATCGTTTCTGTGAACCGACCGCTGGGGATATGATAAAATATCCCTAGCGCGAGTGTTATGAGAGGCTATTCCATGACCGATTTAGTCAAGACACATATCACCCAAATAGAGTTGTTTGTCACTCAATAATTTTTTATTCCAACCCTCTCGACAAAATCAAATTATAACCGCCTGTGGTATTGGGTGTGCCTTCATTGCCTTGGTAGCGCGTCGCCCGAATATAATACACCCCCGTTGCGGGCAAGCGATAATTTTGGATACGGGCATTTTGCCCACCCGCGCTATCATCATCGGACGCCAATAACGTTTGATTATTATCCAATAATTGCACTACCGGGTCTAAATCACCAGTGGCACGATATACAGCAATCGTGACTTGCTCATCTTTTTGCCCATAAAACGCGAAGATCGAATCATCATCTTCCAATGTGATGGTATCTTGCGTCGTCGAGCCAAATTCCAAGCGTGGAATACCATCATTGACACCTTCAAACGCGCTGCCTTCATACACCAGTTGTAAACGATAATCACCCGTAGAGGTACCCGTTTCCCCGTCTATACGCCCAGCAATAATATAATACTCACCATCTGCCGGAATGCGATAACGTTCAATGCGAGCATTGCGCCCACCGCCGCTATCATCATCGGTAATCAGCGGTTGCAACCCGGCGTTTGCCAGCGTCAAGAAAGCATCAAGCTGCCCAGTGGTTTGGTTTTGCGTAATGGTGATTAAATCGTCGCGTTGCGCCGCAAAAACATAATAGCGCGTAAATTGGTCAGCGTTGATAACATCTTCATGGGTTTGATTATAACTGATAGGAAACGCTGTTAGTTCGCTGTTCGCCAAACCGCTTTTTTCCGATTCGGTGATGGTTAAGACAAAACTACCAACACTTTCGCCCGCCGCTTGCCCGTAGCGCGTTGCCACGATGATATAGGTGCCAGTATTTTCAATAATGAGATTTTCGATGCGGGCATTGCGCGTGCCGTTGGTGGGCGCATCATCATTTTCTGCCAATACAAAGCGATTGCTATCCACAATTTGTAAAAACGGGTCAAGCGTGCCAGAACTGCGTACCATTTCGATATTCACAATATCGCCGGCTTCGGCACGGAAAGTATAGTAAATTTGGGGTTGGGTGCTGCTAATCGTATCTATTACCGGAATATTGTACAGTAAATTGGTGCCTTGTTCAGAAATCACGCCCACACGCTCTAGCACCAATTCAAATTCGCCGCGAGTGCTGCCTTGGCTGTAACCAAAACGCCCCACCACCACATAAAAGCGCGTGCTTGCCGGAATCGTCATCATCACAGCAACATCGCGGTTGCCATCTCGATCATCCCGATTGAACAGAATCATGCCTGTATCATCAAAAACCGTCATCACTGGGTCAAGATTACCATCGGTCGTTTGCAACTGAAAGCGAATAACTTCGCCACGCGAGCCTTCAAAATAAAATACTTGGCGCGGTGTGGCATCATCAATAGTGCCAGTAATCAGCGTCCCCGGTTCAACGCCTGTATCGGGTGGTATAGGGGTAGGAGTATCTTGCGCCAATAGTGGCAAACCTACCCCTAAAAAAATAACTAGCACAATGAACAGACGACTCATGAATGATTGTTGACTCTTCGTTAGTCTAGCAAATGGGCGATTTGGTATCGTGTGCTGATTGTAACATGTTGAACAGGGCTAGAATACGCCGTGTTATACGCTGTTATATTCAACCTTTTTTTAATGTTTTGACATCTCAATTTTTATGATATAGTGTAGAAAAGGGGCGCACGATAAGTATATAGGGTTGAACGTTATGGCTTCTGAATTTGACGAAAAAAATACGACGGTTGTTTTCCCGATGAAAGAGAACCAACCCACCAGTGAACCCCTAGCACTACCGCCTGCCCTGCCGGCACCTGCTCCCGCCTCCACCACGATTCTCCCATCAGTGAATGCCCTGCCGCCTCCGGCTGCCCAACCACCCGTCCCCGTTGGTGGCACGCAGGTTTTAGGCAGCCCCGCCCCCGTCAATACCAACGAAATCCCCGCCCGTTTGCAATTTTTGGTGCGCGAATCGGGCGTGATTGTCGAGCATGAAGTGGAAAAAGTATTGATTATCGGACGCCGCAATTCATCTACGCCCGTAGATATTGATTTGGCTGACCACGCCGGACAAGATTTAGGCATCTCGCGCAATCACCTTAAAATTGAGATTATCAACAAACGCCTGACCATCCGCGATTTAGAGACTGTAAATGGCACGTTGTTAAATGGCAAACAGATGAAAGCACATCAGCCCTACGAACTGAAACACGGCGACGAATTAAAGCCCGGACGGATGCACCTGAAAGTCTATTTTATTCATCGCTAAACTCAGGCATTCACTTGGTCTGGCGTGGCAGTGGGCGGCGGCGTCACGGTGGGCGCACCCGGCACAGCGATGAAGGTTGCCGTCACAGTGGGCGCAGGCAGCAACGTGGATGAAGGCGTTGGCGTGGGATTCAATGGGCGAATCACATCCTCACTCATATACGCAGGTTCAATACGGCGCGTGCGAATATCGCGGTCTATGAGATACCAAGCGGCATCAGTCGCCGCCCGTTCTAAGACGCACACTTCTGTATCACGGCTAAATTGCTCAATCGCATCAAATTGGATCCCCGCTTGTTCGCGGACAAAGGCATTCGCTACCGATACCACAAACGGAATACATTCCGGCAAAGGTGTCGCCGAAGGGCGGCGCGTGGGCATATTTTCAATTTGTTGGGTGGCAACGGCGACCGTTGCAGTCACATCCAAGATAGCGCGGGCGGTTGGGTCTAGCACTGGCACGCCCGATAAAAATTGCGTTATACCATTCCACGCATAATAAACCCCAAATACGACGGCGACTCCAACCATAAATACCAACCATGTCGGCGGACTCGGATTCGTGTTGCGCCGATACCCATATTTCATTCCAGTTCCATTCGTCACACTTAGGCTGGCGAACAGCCCAATGACAACCCGTTATCATCAATCAGTGTAGTGCATGTGGATATTTCTGCTAGAGGAAAAGCACACAACAGCGGGCAATCGTCAGGTTCAGCGGTGGGGTAGCAGCGCCTGTACCCGTGCCAAAAATTCTTCTGGTTCAAACGGGCGAGCTAGAAAATCGTTTGCTCCGGCGGTTTTGGCGGCTTGTTTATCTTCTGGTTCATCAAAACCGGTGACAATCAAAATGGGAATTGCCGCGGTTGCCCGATTCGATTTGAGTTGCTGGCACACTTCGTAACCACTCATATCCGGCAGCAGCACATCCAATATCAACAGATGTGGTCGTAGGGCAGCGGTCATCTGCAATGCCATAGTCCCATTATTGGCAAGATGAACCTGATAATCTTCTGTTGCTAAAAAGGCTTCCATGATTTCACGATTCATAGCGTCATCGTCAGCCACCAAAATTGAGTATGTCACACGACTATCCTTACAACACCATACATTATCAAAACGATACTCCTTATCAGGTCTATACTATAACAATAGAGTGCCGGAATTGCCAAATTGATTTATCTGGATGGCACAATTGTGATGGTCACATCAGGAATATAGAGATGGTTGTCTATATGCTTCCCAATCGCAGGCAATCGCATCGCGGCATCTTCCGGGCGATACCACCCTACAAACAAGCGATACTCGCCCGGCGGGGCATCAGCAGGAATTTTCAACGTGCGCGTATCTAAAATATCCCCACCGATGCGCCATGCTGATGTGGGATAACCGATAACGCTGCCATCCGCTTGTGTGAGAACCTGATTTTCGGCATCCAATAAGCCAACAGCGGTAATCCAATTATCGGGCAGGGTACCAAGACTGCGCCAATAAAGTGATAACTGGAGCGTGTCCCCTGCTTGAACTTGCGTTTTATCCAACCCATACCCGGCTAATTGGATGGCATTCCCAAAGACAATATCGGTTGGGATGGGCGCGGCGGGCAGTTGATAGTTCGGGTCAATCAACGTTAATCCGGGCAATGTCAAAAAGTCAGTTATTTGCCCATCGGCTGTTTGCCACGCCAAAAATTCCCCAGCATCATTCACCACATCCGAACCCGGAATGCGCCAACCCACTGTCAAATCTAAGCGGCGCGGTTGCGTGCCGGTTAAGCGTGTGCGGTCTATATTTAAACGAATATCCAGCCGATAAATTTGCGTTGGGTCAAAATCACTCGTGAAGGTCATGCCCGGATACATATCCACGCTGCCCACTGGCACGAGTGAAATCGGGTCAATCACTTTCACATAGAGCAATGGATTCGCCGGATGTGTGCCACGCACATACAGATGCAACCAAAACCACTCATCCGGTGTCATCGTGTCTTGCGCGACTTGGTATGACAGTAATTCCAAATCATCAACGCGGGCATTCACCGGATAAGGTTCTGACGGAATTTGTGTGACGGGCAGCGGCGGTGGGTAACTTTGTGGCAGAATCGTGAAGGGAACACTCAATGCATACCCCAATAAAGGCAGCAACGGCAGAAAAAACACAGTATTTTTCAAACTAAAGCGGCTACGATTGCTTAATTTTTCTAAGTTCATTTGCCAGCCCCACGCCATCAACGGCGCAAAGCCGACCAACGCCGGGAACAAAATACGCCCTTGTGAGACATTAACCGTCGTTGTCGCGGCTA
This sequence comes from Anaerolineae bacterium, assembly GCA_022842885.1. Lineage (GTDB taxonomy): Bacteria > Chloroflexota > Anaerolineae > Aggregatilineales > Phototrophicaceae > JALHOR01. The sequence continues at coordinate 31,250 of JALHOR010000014.1, read as the reverse complement.
TCAAACTGGCGATGACCAACACCACTGCCGAAAGCAAGATAAAAATAACGCCTTGACGTTTTTGAGGTATGGTTGACCCCACCCCCTGCCCCTCCCCTTGCAAGGGGAGGGGTGCTGAGTCTCCCCCCGTGTTCGGGGGGACTAAGGGGGGTCTGCTGGCAAATGGGGGGACTAAGGGGGGTGTTGCCATGTATGGGGGGATTAAGGGGGGTTTGCTGGCAAATGGGGGGATTAAGGAAAATAGCACCCCAAAAAAGCCTATCCCTGTAAACAGTGTCGCATAAGCATACAGCCAATCCGAACCACGAATGCTGAAATGCCCTAACACCATCCAGAACGAGTCCCACACGCCTTTTGCCTCAGAAACAATCGCCGCCCAATTATCGGGTGTGGCACGCCCCCAAATGCTGCGCGTGACTGCCAGCGCCAGCGGTTCGCCATAAAGCTGAATATTGCGGATATACCACCAGCCTGCCAACAGCGCCAATAAACCGCCCGAAATCACCACCGTCTGTAAAACTTGTTTTATTGCGAAGCGTTTAAAAATGATGCCTAATATCAACCAGCCATAAATAAATGCCACTAACCCCAAGCCATTAATTTTGCTGAGTGCCACTCCTGCCAGAATTAGTCCCAAAATGATGGCATCGCGCCGCATAAGCGTCTTTTTTTGCCATGTCCACACCATCCAACACACGCCAGCGGCATAAAAAAATGTGACCAGATTATCATTATTGATGCTGGCACTGATGAATAAAAAAGAGGGCATACTGCATAACAAGGCTATAGCGAACCAACCCGTGCTGTGCCGCCCAAATGCCAAAAATGCCGTGCGATAAATGAGCCACGCTGTTCCGGTTGCTAGCACGATACTATAGGCGCGTAAAATGCCAATCGCCAATCCGGTATCGCCTTCGGTGTGCAACAAATGCAGCATCAGATTGAGGTTATTCGGCGCAACAACGCCATATGCCGCCAATGGGTTTTGATAATTGTATTCGTCTAAATTGTCGCGGTTGGTGAAACTGACCAGTGCTGCACCGATGAGATAATATAACGGGGGATGATGCCGCTGCACCGAGCGACTTAAAAACATTGTCTCGCGGTCTTCCATCACGGGCAGTTCGCCCGATTCCAGCAAGTTATGGATATACATGTAATGTGAGCCTTCATCCGGCGCTTCAAAATGCGGCGTGGCGTAGGCATATAAGCCGCATAGCCCGATGAATAGGAGCAGCAGCAATAGGGTGATACGGTGATATAAAGGCTGAGTCATGATGGATAGGAGACAGTTAAAATAGTAAGTTAAAAGATGAAAGTAGAAAGTTAAAAGTGTTTATGCAGATTCATAATTAAATTTGGTCACTGTAGGGGGAGCGCCGATGTGCGCTCCCTTCGGTGGGCGACCATGTAGGGTCGCCCCTACACATGCAACTTGATAGCAGGAGGGGCGAGACATGTGTCTCACCCCTGCAATACAATCCTAAATTTTAGAAATGTATCCAACGAAGCCCTAGAAGCCAAAAGCTACTTTGTTGCAAACATCAAAATGGCTTGTGTCGCCCCAGACTAAAGTCGTGGGGCTAGGCAAAACCAGCCCACCTTGCGACAGGGCATCACGCACTAAAGGCGTTTTTGAAGCAGTCTCTTTAGCAGACTTGGCTTTTTGGCAGCCGGAAACTTTAGTTTCTGGCGGCATGATGTATTGATAGTTGAACCTTGCAACAAAGCAGCTAAAAGCCAAAAGCTAATGGCTAATAGCCAACAGCACTACATGAACTGCTTCATGACCTTATCAAGCGCCTCTGCCGATGGGCGCAGCATAGCGTCGGGCAGCGTCGTCAAGCCTTGCTCGACCAGATTTTCGCTCTCTGCCAGCGTGATACGCGGTTCTTCGTAGTAAATCAACCCGGTCATGAACAAGTTTTCGCGTTGTGCCTGTTCCAACACATTAATGGCTTGTTGGCGGCTACGTGGGTCATGGTCATGGCTGAGTTTCTTCAGGCGGACAATCGTGCCATCGTGCATATCCACTTCGATAATCGCCGCATCATCGGGGTCTTCGATGGTGATTTCAGCTTTGCCTTCCACATAATCCGGCGCGAGAACCTGAATATCGTGTAATGAAATTTCGTGTTCTTGCCCATAGGGATAGCTCTTGGTGGAATCGGCGTTGTTGTTAAAAGTCACGCACGGGCTGATGATGTCTAGCACCGCTGTGCCTTTGTGGCGCATCGCCGCAGTTAATAACGATTGCACTTGCTTGGCATTGCCGCTAAAGCTGCGGGCAACAAAGGTCGCCCCGGCAATAATGGCTTCTAGCGCCAAATCAATCGCCGGGAAGTGATTTTTGCCATAATATTTCAGGAATTGTCCTTCATCGGCAGTGGCGGAAAATTGCCCTTTGGTCAGCCCATAAACACCGTTGTTCTCGATGATATAGACGAAAGGCACATTGCGCCGAATGGCATGTTTGAACTGCCCCATGCCGATGCTGCCCGTATCGCCATCGCCGCTGACAGCAATCGCCATCAATTCGCGGTTGGCAATCAGAGCGCCCGTCGCCACCGAAGGCATCCGCCCGTGCAGGGCGTTAAAGCCGTGCGAGCGCCCCAAAAAGTAAGCGGGGGTTTTGCTGGAACAGCCAATCCCACTGAATTTGACCAGCCGATATTGTTCTATACCCGCTTCATATGCCATGCTGGTAATTTGATTCGAGATAGAATCATGACCGCAGCCGGGGCAAAGCGTGCTTTTGCCGCCCTTATAGTCTTCGCGGGTCAGACCCAGAACATTCGTATTTTTACCGCGTGCCGGGGATGTCATCTTAGTGTCGCTCCATTTCCAGAATACGGTCTACAATCCATTTAGCGGTCATCGGCAGCCCATCACCCAATGCCAGCGAAGTCAGGTGGCTGATGTCTTGGGCATGATAGATGTGCAAAATTTGGTTCAGTTGTCCATCAAAGTTATTTTCAATCACATAGACCACATCATGATTGTGGATAAACTCGGTTACATCTTCTGCCAGCGGCAGCGTCCGCACGCGCAGGTAATTCGTTTCGATACCTTCGCGCTTCAGCCAATCGCGGGCTTCGATGATGGCGGGTTCATTTGTGCCAAAGGTGATGATGCCTGTTTTCTTCGCCGGGTCATAATCCACAATAGACGGAATATCTTTTTCCAGCAAGTGCCGGGCAGTTTCCATCTTGCGGCGCAAGCGCGTCATATTCTGCATCCACACATCACTGCGTTCACTGTAGACTGCCATTTCGGTGTGTCCGGTGCCACGAGCGAAATAGGCTGCCATCGGATGATTCGTGCCGGGGACGGTGCGATAGCCAATCCCATCAGCATCCACATCCATGTAACGCCCCCACTTGCCATGCTCTTTGATGAACGTCGCTAATTTTTCGGCGTCCAGCACTTTGCCACGATTGATAGGTTCGGTAGGATATTTGAACGGTTCGGACATCCAGTTATTCATGCCCAAATCCAAATCGCTGACGACAAATACAGGTGTCTGAATCTGGTCGGCAATGTCAAACGAGCGCCAGCCAAATTCAAAGGCTTCTTCTGGGCTACCCGGCATCAGGCAGATTTGGCGCGTATCGCCATGCCCCAAAAAGTGCGCGAATAAAATATCACCTTGGCTGGTGCGTGTCGGTAAACCGGTGCTGGGTCCCATACGGGTGATGTCCCAAATGACGCACGGAATCTCGGCAAAGTATGCCAGCCCGGTAAATTCTGCCATCAGACTGATGCCGGGACCGCTGGTGGCAGTCATGGAACGGGCGCCCGCGAAGCCGGCACCGACAATCATGCCTGCGGCGGCGAGTTCGTCTTCTGCCTGAACAATAGCAATCGTATTTTTGCCATCAGCATCGCGCCGCAAATGCTGGAAGTTAATCACCCCATCCACCAAACTGGTCGAAGGCGTAATCGGATACCATGCCACCACATGCACGCCACCAAAAACCGAACCGAGCGCCCCGGCTTCGTTGCCCGTAATAAGGATTTTGCCGCTGGTAGCATTCATCTTCTCAAAATGGTATGGGTCTTCTTTGGCAAGATTTTCCTGTGACCATTGATGTGCCAGTTCAATCACATTCATGTTCATCTTGGCGGGTTTTTCTTTGCCGCCGAAGTTTGCCAGCAATGCCGTCCAAATCATATCCAGTGGCAGTCCAAACAAGTGTGCCATCACGCCAACATACGTCATGTTTTCGACGCGCTTCTTAAAATCCGATGGCACTTCGGTTGTATTCATAATGGTCTTGATGTCCACTTCGTACCAAATGACATCTTCACGAGGGCTGATTTTTTTACGAATGTCCGTCGGAACGATGCACACGCCGCCTGCGGGCAAATTTTGCACATCTTCATTGGCGGTATCCAAATTATAGGCGACCACAATTTCAGTCGTAGCGCGGCGGGCAGTATAGCCGTCTTTGCTGGCACGAATCGTATACCACGTCGGCAAGCCTTTGATATTCGACGGGAACAGGTTTTTGCCATTCACGGGAATACCCATATCGAACAGCGTTTTCACCAAGACATTGTTCGAGGTTTGGCTGCCCGACCCGTTGGGGGTCGCCACCACGAAAGCAAAATCATTGATAATGCGCTGAGTTGTAGTTTTTTGCAGGACTTCTGCGGGAATTGCTGCCATAGGGACTGGCGCGATAGCTGCGCCATAACTCCTTTCATGAGAGAAATTGAAGCTCGGTTGGATGCTAAAAAACACTAATTTTCTATAAAATGCCTCCTGATGTGCTTATTTTTAGAACTTGTTTCAAAACCTCTTTTGTAGGGTCGAGGTATATCCCGACTCCACTGAAAGAATCAACTTATGAAATAGCTTCTAGGGTATTTCTTCTAATACGCTATTGGCTGTGCCGTTGTGTTGTGCTGCTTGGCTGTGAATATCAGCTTGATAACGTAGCAATTGGGTATGTTCGATAAAGGCTTGTTGCGCGGCATCATAATCGCCCGCGCAAATAGCATCCAAAATGCGCTCGTGATAATCCCACACCGTTTGCCAATACGAAAAATCGGCATAATGGCTGACTTCAACCGCATCATAGGCATCCCAATACACGTTGAGCAAACCTGTCACAAAGGGATTGTTCAATTGTTCAAAGACGGTCAGGTGAAAGATGCGATGTTCCTGATTGGGGATGCGAATGGGGTGCGACGTGAGTTTTTGACGGGCAGCGATGACACACTCGCGCATGGTGGTTTTGCCAGCTTCGGTAATCGTTGCACATGCCTCATGCCAGAACGCTACTTCAACATGGTTACGTAACACACGGAACGCCTCAAACTGTTGAATATCCTGTGCGAGGGCATAGAACAATGCCAATTTAACGGCGGGCGCAAAATCAAAGGCTTTCAGCCGTGTCCCCGTTTTGGAGCGCACTTCGACCAGCCCTAACGCCTTAACGACAGCCAATTGTTCGCGCACTTTGCCGGGGCTGCAATTCAAATGGTCAGCATCCGCCAACTCTTCAATCGGTGGCAGCAAATCGCCTGGTTGTAACTGCTGTGCCACAATGTAGTGTAGCAGTTCGGAGTCAATTGTGATTGATGCCATTAATCGGATGAATAACATTAATTGATAGTTATGCGAAAAATTATAGCATGGGATTCAGATGAGTGTCTATAGGGCGAGCGATTTCATTGTGAAGAAGTTAGATGATTTGCACAAAAGGTATTATCAATTTGCCTAAATGGTTATTTTATAAACGAGTTGTTTGATTTCATTCCAAGAAAATTAATTTGCCAAGTTTAAGTTCTTTTCGAATGCATCCTCGTTTTCGCAATAGGGCGGTAGCTTCAACTTTACGAAGCATCAACTGAAGCGCCCGATCCATTAAAGCGTCTAATTCGATTTGTTCCTCACGCATCAAAATAGCTTGAGAATTTTTAGACATCAACTCATTCAATCGAGCTTGTATTGCTTCGGGCAATTGTTCACAAAGCATCATCCGAAAGATATTGGAGAACTTCTAATTCGGTTTGTTGTTTGGGAGGCATTATCGGGGGCGAAATGGTCAATATTTTAAGGTGGTCAAGGAGGACTTGCTCCACAGGTTGCGCGGTTGTTCCGGCGATTTCTCTCGCTCGGTTCGCAATATCATCGGGAATAGTTAAGATAATGGGTTCACTCATCACACAAAATCCTCTTGAGAACAGCACTTTCTAACTCATTGTAGCACACGTTTGTTATTAAAGTCTATTAAGCACCACAGAACCCAAAAATCGGTTACAATCAATCACAATCCAGTTATTACCAGAATGCGGCAAGGGGGTTTAGAGATGACACAGGCAAAACGTTTTCGCATCGTGAATGGTCCCATTTTTATCCGGCAAGCAGCGGGGGCTAGCGCCCCCCGTGCTAACGGACAATTGAATAATGGGCAGGAAATTGTAGTACTCGCTGCAACTGGCACCGAAAGAGATGGGTTCGTGTGGTGGCCCCATGCGCTCGGTTGGTCAGCAGAACGCAAAAGTGATAACAGCGATATTTACATGCTGGAAATCGTCGCTACGATTCCCGAACCAAGCGCCACCGAAATTGTCCCAACGCCCCAGCAAATCACGCTTGAACCCAAATTTTTCCGGGTGATAGACGGACCCATTCGTATTCGCCAATTTGCCGATACTTCTGCCCCTAGGGTTGAAGGGCAACTGGCGCAAGGACAACAAATTGAAGTGGTACCGGGGTCGCGTACCGACAATGATGGTTTCATTTGGTGGCAGCATTCGTTGGGGTGGTCAGTGGAAAAAACCAATGATGACAAAACCATCTACATGCAATTGATTGACCCGGCAACCGAAGGCGGACGCAATAATACCGCCGTCAATACCAATACCGTTGCCACGCTAACGCTGCCCACCGGAAAAACTATAGAACGCCCGGTCTTGTTCGTGCAGCATCCAGTAGCATTAAAAGATACGGTTTGGATACAGTATTTCGGCAATACGCAGTTCGCTTATAATCTGCAATTTGACCGCGACCCCGGACGCCAACGCATGTATTATTATTGCCAAAGTTTGCATGGTGGTATTGATTACGGCAACAATACGCCCGGTGCGCCGATTGTGGCGGGCATGACGCAAGGCGTGATTGAAAAAGTCGAGCGTAATGCCAAATCGTATCGTCCTAATGCGGTGCGCGTTACCGTCGGCGAATTTCAGGTGATTTATGGGCATTTGGGCAATGTGCCGGATGTCAAAGAAGGCATGACCGTCACACCCGATATGAAATTAGGCGAAATCGAAGCCTCGCAAGACCATTTGCATTTGGAAGTGCGTTACAAAAACACTTGGGTTATCAACCCCTTGTTATTTATGACACCAGAATTAACGGCAGCGTTTACCAAAAAATTTAGCAATTACGGCAAGTATTTTTACAGCGATGCCAATTGGACGCAGTGGCTCACACCGTTTGACCAACCGATTCTCAAAGTTTCGGCAACGGATAAAGCCGTCATTATCGGACCCAGAGCCGCGCACGGATAAATCAGCCTCATGAAAAACCCACTCATGCCCCATTTGACCGGTATTGTCCTCACCTACAATGAAGCGGAACATATTGTGGCATGTCTTGAATCGCTGCATTTTGCTGATGAAGTGATGGTGTTTGATTCGTTCAGCACCGATGAAACCGTCTCGTTGGCGCAAGCCGCCGGAGCGCGAGTCGTGCAGCGTGTGTTTGACCACTATGCCGGACAACGCAATGCCGCCTTAGATAGCGTGCGCGAAAGGACGCAGTGGGTGCTGTTTGTGGATGCTGATGAGCGTGTAACGCCGGAACTGGCGGCTGAAGTGCGCCATGTCATTCAACAAGCGGGCGAGTGCGTGGGTTTTCGTATTCCACGCTGGAATTATATTGCGGGCAAACTCACCAAAGGCGCGGGCTGGTATCCCGATTACCAGACGCGCTTGCTAAAAATCGGTGCTGCTCAGTATGATCCGGCGCGGCATGTGCATGAGGTGGTGATTTTGCAGGGCGCAGAAGGCACACTACATGAGCATTTTGTGCATTACAATTACAAAAACATGGCGCAATTTTTCCGTAAGCAGCAAAAATATGTGGCATATGATGCCCAAATTTTGTATGAGCAAGGCATTCGCCCCAAACCATGGACATATATCACGCAGCCACTGCGCCATTTTTATTGGCGCTTCATCACGCTCAAAGGCTATCAGGATGGCTGGCACGGCTTGCGGTTGTCAGCAATTATGGCGTGGTACGAATTCAGGAAGTATGTGTTGCTACGAAAATTAACATAAAAACGAAATAATCGTAAAGTTTAGGAACTTAATATCTAAGGGATATAAAAACCCCTCTAGCAACTTGTGTTGCCGAAGGGTTTTTGTGATACAAAACGGTGAATTTTACGTTCCCGATCTGGCGTCAGCGAATCGGCACATTGTTGATGTTGCCTTGGCGTACCTCCAGATAGGGGGTATAAACCCAGCCGATGGTGCCTTTCCATACGACCTGATACCACGAATTATCGGCAACGCGCCCGACCACTGGCAAGAATGACCCCCAAGGAATGCGCCCGATTTGCGGCGAGACGGTGTTGGGGTCTGCCCGCAGTCGCATTCCCGCTTGCGTCACAACCAAAACGCCCGTATCAGCAAAACCTGCCGGAATGCCCGATAACACGGTTGAACTGGTGACGGGGGCGTTAAATTCATTGCCTCCGATGAACAGATAATAACCATACGCCCATGCTTGGAAGCCACTGAGTTGCAGCAAAAACCACCGCGCATTGGCATCGCGTCCGACGATGGCATACGTTTGTCCGCGCAAAATACGTCCTACCCGGTCAGCGCCTAATGAGGGCGCACCACGCACATTCAATACACTGGCACGAATGACGGTGGCGGTTAAGGCACCCGGCGGAATGGCAGGTAAGCCTGTTGCTGTGGGTGGTGCCGGTGTGGGCGAAGGACCCGCCGTTGCCGTCGGCACAAGATTGGCGGCTTCCCAAAAGATTTGAACCGTTGCATTGCCTGTGAGGGCTACAAATTCAACTTTTAAATCCCGCGTCCCAGCAGTGACTTGAACATCGGCAGTGGCATTTTGGATGCCACCTGTCCCGCCCAAGCGGTCTATGATGACCACATTATCAATCGAAACGCGCACTCCGGTTTCGGCAATGGCGGTAAAACGATACGTGCCTGCTACAAAATCTTCAAGGTTTGTCCAGCGAATACTGAAGTTATCGGTATTCACAAACCCCGGCACCGGGCTACCGGTACCATAATTAAAATTAATTTGCTCATCAATGCGGGTAAAAACTGGATTCCCGCTAAAATCGGTACTGTTAAAATACGACCCTGTCCAACCGCTGCCAAATTGTTGTGCTGCCAGCGGCTGCGGCATGATATCTGGCAATACCAGTACCAAAATCAACATCAGTAGTCCCGGTACAATCCATCGCAACCCGCGCATGAGACCCACTCCTGATAACCCATTGGGATAGCAGCCTAGGTTGTGCCACTATCATCTGATTCATGAAGACTGGCATTAAGTATAACACTATGCGGCACAATTGCACGTCAACCAAAAGTCACAAATCGGGAAAATAGGACAAACGGCGGGAAACCTTACGCCCGATAGAGGTGTCTTTTATGCTACAATGACGCCACTTTGTACTTTGTGATATCCAGAAAGAAAGATGAGATATGCTGGTTGAACCCAGAGCAAAAAAAGCCGAAACCCACCATAAACCCCTCACCCTGAGCGTGGTTATTCCCTGTTTTAACGAAGCCAATTCTATCCGCGACGTGCTGGAAAAGGTCGAAGCAGTGCAATTGGCAGATGAAATTATCATCGTAGACGATGGCTCGACCGATGGCACCCGTGACGTACTGAAAGAATTGGAAGCCGAGCAGCACCCCGGCGTGCGGATTTTGTATCACCCGCGCAATTTGGGCAAAGGTGCGGCTGTGATGACCGGCTTTCAGGCGGCAGTCAGCGATATTTTTTTGATTCAAGATGCTGACCACGAATATGACCCGCGTGATTACCCTCTCTTGCTCAAGCCAATTTACGAAGGCATTTCGCCCGTTGTGTATGGTTCACGCTTTTTGGGTGGTCCGCGCAAAGCCATGAACTTCTGGAATATGGTCGCTAACAAAGGTCTCACGCTTTGCACGAATATTCTTTATAACGCCATCCTGAGCGATATGGAAACGTGTTACAAAGTATTCCGTGCCGAAGTCGTCCATGATATGCGAATCCGCAGCCGTCGCTTTGAATTTGAGCCGGAAATCACCGCAAAAGTACTGAAAAAAGGCATTCGTATCTACGAAGTGCCGATTTCATACAACGGGCGCGAATGGTGGGAAGGCAAAAAAATCAAGTGGACAGATGCCCCCATCGCCCTCTGGACGCTGATTCGCTATCGGTTTACAGATTAATCGGTTTATCAGGGCAAATCAATTGATGTTGGTTGTTTTGCTCTGATTTAATCCACTCTTGTTTTTACCCCTCATACCCCTCATGATTTGCCTGCTATTTTTGAATAAATTTATCCGTTGTTGATATTGTGCTGCTGAGTCCTATGAATCATCTCCCGCGTCCTATCGTCATGATTACTCTGATTTGCCTTGTGCTGGCACCGCTGCTGCTGCTGGATGTTATTCCGTTTTTGCGCGGCGGTGAGCTATTTAATTGGCTGTGGCCCCATAAGTGGGTTGGCATTGCCCAAACATTGAAACTCGTCATCGCAACGGCGCTATATGGCGCGGCAGCGTATTGGGCAGCGCGGCGCATTTCTGCCCGCTGGAGCTTGTTGGTGGCATTTTTAGGCGGCGTGCTTTTGCCCGTCGTGGTCATCAGCTTGCGTTACGATAACCCCATATTGGAATTATTTAATCGCACGGTATCGCCCGTTGTCACGGGTCCGCATCTGGTGGCGGCGCAGCTTGATTGGGGCGATGTGGAGGCATGGTTCGATTGGACATCGGTCATGGAATACTACGGCGGTTATGACCAAAATGCCGTGAGCATTCATATGGCACTCAGCCCGCCCGGATTACCCATGATTTACGGCGGTATCAATCAGATTTTGGAATGGCTGCCGGATGTGTCTAACGCGCTGTATGGGGCGCTACTGCCGAATCAATGCCACAACTCGAATATGTTTCATTATACGCCCGCTGAGTGGGCGTCCTTGTGGTTTGGAATGCTCATGCCCGTGTGGACGGCACTCATGGTCTTGCCATTTTATGCGGTGGCGCGACGCTTGATGGATGCGGCTCATGCCCGATGGATGGCGCTGCTGTGGGTGATTGTGCCAACCGTGGTGATGATGTCACCTGTATGGAATATTGTGTACCCCATTTTTTGCATTCTGGCGTTTTGGTTGCTGATGCTCGGCATGGAAAAACGGCGCGGCGAAATCTATTGGTTGCTGGCGGGATTGATTACGGCGCTGCTGACTTTTGCCAATTTATCGGTAGTGCCAGTGGCAATGCTGTATGGGTTTTATGCCTTGCTGCACTATCTTTTAAACGAACGCGAGTCGCGCCCTTGGTATCGTCCGGTGGTTGTGGGCATTTGGTTTGGTATCGGCGCACTTGGTTTTTGGCTGGTTTATACCCTTATCACCGGAACAACGCCATTTGAAATTCTTGACCAATCGTTTGCCAAACACCTGCAATTGGAACGCCCGTATATTCCTTGGTTGTGGATGCACGCTTGGGAATGGGCATTATTGGGCAGTTTGCCGTGTGTGCTGGTGTGGTTATGGGGATTGCCGCGTTTTGTGCGCCGTAACGTGAACGCGCTGCCACTGGCGCTGTTTTGTACGCTGGTGGTGCTATTATTGAGCAACACAGCGCGGGGTGAAACCGGGCGTGTATGGTTATTTTTTACGCCCTTTGCCATGTTATCAGCCGGCATGGTGATAACATCTATTCAAAAATCTAATCCCCTTTCATCTTCCTCTATCCAAAATTTGGAGAAAGGTCAAGGACTTAGGGTTTGGTTGCCACTGCTTATCGCTCAAGCCGCGCTAATGATTGCCCTAGCCACCACTTGGGATACCATGTTCGCGCCGGATATTCGCCCAACACCGCCGCCACCCGCACCCTATGAGAATGCTATTCCGCAAGATGTGCTATTTGGCGATATGTTTCGCCTCGTTGGTTGGCACGCTGAAACCGAGAACAATCTTATCCGACTGCATTTGAATTATCGCGCCAATCGGCAATTGAGCATTCCGTATTGGTTTGCTGTGCTGCCCGTTGCGCCCGATGGCAGCACGCCGATGGCGGCATTTGTGTGGCAGCCCAACGCTACACGCTACCCCACCACTTGCTGGCAACCGGAGCAAATTGTTGGGGATACCGTTGAAGTGCAACTGCCGGAAAATGCGCCAAGTGGGGATTGGTGGCTGAGTTTAGTCGCTTTTCCAGATGCCACCGACCCGATGAACCGCTTGATGATTACCTTGCCAGATGGCACGCAGGATACCCAAATTGGCTTGGGTCCTGTAAAAGTGGGGGAAGCTCAATCAGATTAAATTTCTGGTTGTGGATGTAGAAACGGAAGAAATAGCACTATGGATCGAATAATGACAGCGACACTAGAAACGATTGTTGCCCATGAGGTGAAAGAATACAGCAATCGGTGGGATTATGATGTTCATATCTATTATTTGGAAGAAACAACTCAAAAAGTGTATCAGGTGCTTGTGATTCCCGATGCTGGTCACTCTATTATCAAAGTCCCGAATTTTATAGTGCTTGCCCGTATTGTCGGCGATTATGTGCTGATAGAAGCAGATAACACCGATAAACCACTGGTAGATGCCTTAGTGCATAATGGTGGTATCCCGCGCGAAAAAATTGTCCTGCGCTATCAGGGTGAAACGTTGCCAGAAAATATAACTTCGTAACGCAGCCGATAACCAGATAAAGGCAGCCCATAATGGAAATGACGAAACTGCTCTACACCGTAGATGATTTTGAACAATTGGCAACACTGCCGGAAAACCGCGATAGATTATTAGAACTCATCTACGGGGAGATACACGAAAAAATGCCTACAGAACTACAAGGAATATTGTGTGGCATCATTGCGATGTATCTGTTGTTATATGTTGAGCAATTCCCTAAAGGTTATCCTAGCGTCTATACTGCTCATAGATTATCAACGGATTATCATAATCTACGATTGCCGGATGTCTCGTTTCGGCGGGCGACCAGCCCCATTGTGGAAAGTGGTGCCGTCACCCAAATGCCGGATTTGGCAGTGGAAATTCAATCACCCGATGATAAACCAAGCACCATGCGCGAAAAAGCCGCTTATTATTTATACAACGGCTCAGAAATTGTGTGGCTAGTGTTTGTTCAGTTAAAATGGATTGAAGTCTGCACGCTATCGCAAGACGGCGCGGTCCAAATTGAAACAGTGGACATTGAAGGTATTCTTTCCGGTGGTAATGTGTTGCCGGGATTTACCCTGCCTGTCAAAGATATTTTTGAACATGGAATTTTTAACATCGGCAAAGAGGACTAATGCTTTGACCCCCGGCTATTCTGGTACGCCCCTCATCAAAAAATTGGGCATCAAGCCCGGCTTTAAGTTGGCGTTTGTTCATGCGCCGGATGATTACGCACTTTTGGCAGAATTACCCGGCGATGTGCAGCTTGTGGCGTTGGAGAATGCTGCTGGAAATCTCGACTTTGTGCAGGCGTTTTATCAAGACCGCGTGGCACTGCAACATGAATTTTCCCTGCTGAAAAATGCTATTCATCGCGCTGGCATGATTTGGATTTCTTGGCTGAAAAAATCCTCTAAAATTCCCACTGACATTGATGAAAATACCGTGCGCGATCTTGGCTTATCTATTGGCTTAGTAGATGTCAAAGTGGCGGCGGTGACAGAGATTTGGTCTGGCTTAAAATTCGTTTATCGCACGAAAGATAGATAATGCCCCTCATTCATCCCATCACCCGGCGCGATATGTTTATTCTCGCGGGAATTTTGTTGCTTGCCGCTTTCATGCGTTGGGAACGCCCCGGTCTGGTGGATTATCGTTATGATGAGGCACTGCTCTCGCAATTGGCGATTGATTGGTTGCAAGGTGCGCCACTACCGAATCGCGGGCTAATCGCCTCGGTTGGGATACCACAGGGTCCTTTGATGGTCTATCTAATGGCAATACCCTATGCGCTAGAGGCTAATCCGGCGCTGGCAACCGCTTTTGTGGGTTTGCTGAATGTGGTTGTCGTTGGCTTGTTATGGATGTTCGCGCATCGGTATCTTAATCCGCGTGTGGCAATTCTGGCGGCACTGATGTATGCCGTGATGCCCTGGGCAGTCATGCTCAGTCGCAAGATTTGGAATCCCAACATGCAACCGCCGTTTTTGCTGGTGGGCGTGTTGTTGGCGGCATACGGCTTTTTAGAAAATAAGCGGTGGGCGCAATTATGGGCGCTGCCTTTTTTTTATTTACAATTGCAATTTCATTATGGCGGCTTGGTCATGTTTGCGCTGCTGGCATGGCTGATGTGGCGCGGACGTAAAAATATTCACTTGCCCACTTTTTTGGTGAGCATCGTTATCACGCTAATTTTGGCTCTGCCGTTTTTATCCGGGCTAACGCAAACTGATTTGGATGCTGCCCAAAACTTAGTATCGGGCGATGGTGGTGGGCTAACTTTTAGCAGCGATGCGGTGCAAGTGTTATATCGCTTTCTGACGGGCAATGGCGTGGAAGTGGCTTTTATGCAAGCGCCAACTGCTACCGATTTTTATGCCCAAATGCCACCCTTATTTCTATGGAACGCGACAATCATTTTGTTGCTGGTAGGTGTTGTTGTGGCATGGTGGCGCTATCGTTTTTTTGCGCCGCTGCTCATGCTGTGGGCATTTTTAACAGCGATTATTCTGACGGCAAATATCGTTCAGGCGCATGAACATTATTTTGTGCTGGTGATTCCAGCATTATGCATTTTGGTAGCGATGGGTGTGGAAGGGTTGTTATTTATAATGCCTGACTTCGCTGCACAGAAGCAGCATAGACACACCCTTTCCACGACTCCCCCTCTCCATGTTTGGAGAGGGGGCGGGGGGGTGAGGTTGGATTTGGAGAGAGGGTTGGGGGGTGAGGTCGGAGAAAAAATGATGAACAATCGTTTTGTATTCTCCATAAAAGAATTACCACACTTCGCCCTATTAGGTTTTTTCGGTGTTATTCTACTCACACAAGCAATATGGTGGCGCAATTTGCTCACCTATGTAGATACCCATCCGACGCCCTATGGTGCGAATGCGCCGCTGCATTATTTACTGACGGTGCGCGAAAAATTATTGCCCTATTCAGATGTGATGATTATCGGCGGCGAAGTGAATTATTCCGGGTCGCTAATATGGAAACCGATGCTGTATCAAACGGCAGAATGCGTGCGGGATGTGTTAATTGAAGGTGGTGAAATTGCTGTTTTTCCAGCACAGCCGTTTGCTATTGTGCTGCCTCCCAATCACGCGCCGTATGGGATGTTGGAGTTATACGAAACAGCGAACCCCGTCACAATACCCATGCGTCCCGGCGAAGGCGAATATACCCTGCATTTTCATGAGTCCGCGCCGGAATGGTCAGCCACGCCTATCACGGCTATAGAGGCACCGCTGTTTGAAAATGGCGTGCGCCTGACCGGATATTATTTGAGCGATAATCAACTGTATTTACGCTGGCACATTGAAGAAAACTTGGCACAGCATAACACGCAATATTTCGCGCATTTTTTGGATGCCACCGGAGAACGCAGCGGGCAGCGCGATAGCAGTTTCTATAATATCGGCTATTGGTGTGAAGGTGATACGCTCATCACGCGGGCAGACGTACAACTTCCGGCGGATATTGCGACGTTGCGCGTGGGCATGTATACCCGGATTGAAGAACGCACGGTGAATATCAATGTATTGGCTGCCGATGGCAATCCAATTGGGACGTGGGTAGATATTCCCATTGTCCGCTAAAATATGCAAAATCGTTTTTTATGGGGGATACAAAGATGACACCACAAATTCGACAATATGGCACTTGGGATAGCCCACTGAGTCCCAAAATGCTGGCGGGCGATATGCGGCTGCTGGATGTGCAGTGGGCAGACGATGGCACAACGCTCGTTTGGGCAGAACGGCGCAGTGGCAAGGGTGTTTTGGTCACGCAGTCCGGCACGGATGCCCCGCGTGATATGACCGATACCAGCTATGCAGTCGGGGGCGGCGTGGGCTATGGCGGCGGCGAATTTACGGTTGCCAAAGACCATGTTTATTTTGTCGCGTCTGGGCGCTTGTATCGCGTTGGGTTACATGATGGATTGCCTAAACCGGTTGCCCCCGATTTTGGTGATGCGGCTGCGCCAGTGGTTTCCGCCAATGGCAAATGGGTCGCTTTCGTCCATAGTTACGAAGATAACGATGGCATTCTTATCACCGATACGGATGGCACCCGTTATCCGCGCAAATTGGCGTATGGCACAGATTTTGTTATGCAGCCGGCTTGGCATCCCCAAAAGACGCATTTGGCATTCATCGCGTGGAATCATCCTAATATGCCTTGGAACGGCGCACAACTTCGCTTGGCAACATTAGCGTATGATACGCCCGGCATCCCTTATGCCGCCGCCATCGAAACGATTGCCGGAGATGACACCACCGCGATTTTCCAGCCCACTTTTTCACCCGATGGACGTTACCTAGCCTATGTGAGTGATGCTAGTGGTTGGGGACATTTATATCTATACGATTTGGGTGAAGGCACGCATCAGCAATTGACTGATGGCAAACACGAATTTGGCGCTCCAGCGTGGATTCAGGGGGTGCGGCAGTATGGCTGGTCGGCGGATGGCAGCGCGATTTATGCGCTTCGGAATGATACTGGCGTCGTAACCCTGTGGCGCATCGAAATTGCCACGCGCCACAGCCAGCCGATAGACTTAGCGCCGTATACGCATTTAGAACAACTCAGCGTTTCCTCAACGGGCGACCACATTGCCTGTATCGCCTCTGCCGCGACCATTCCGCCGCGCATTATCACTTGGAATGCTCAAACGGGTATTCGGATTGTGCGTCGTGCCACCACTGAAAGTATTGCTCCCGCCCAACTTGCTCCCATTCAACCCATGACTTGGCAGGGACATGATGGGGAAATCGTACACGGATTGTATTTTCCCCCCACCAATCCGCACTATACCGCCACTGGTCAACCACCCCTGATTGTGATGGTGCATGGGGGACCCACATCGCAACGATTTGTCGCTTATAGCAGCGAAGCCCAATTTTTTGCTACACGGGGTTATGCCGTTTTGTATGTCAATCATCGCGGCAGCACGGGTTACGGCAAAGCCTACATGAACAAACATGCGGGTAAATGGGGCGTTTATGATGTGGAAGATAGTCTCACTGGGGCGCAGCATCTCGTGAATCACGGGCTTGCTGACCCGCAAAAACTCATCATCATGGGGGGCAGCGCGGGCGGGTATACCGTGTTGCAATCACTCGTGGATAAACCGGGCTTTTATAAAGCCGGGATTAATGCTTACGGCGTTGCCAATCAATTTACGCTGGTGTTGGATACCCACAAGTTTGAATCGCGCTATTCCGATTGGTTGTTGGGGGCATTGCCTGAATCTGCCGCTGTCTGGCGCGATAGATCGCCGATATTTGCCGCGCATAAAATCCAAGATGCCTGCATCGTTTTCCAAGGCAGCGACGATAAAGTTGTCGCCAAAGACCAATCCGATGTGATTGTGGCGGCGCTTAAGAAAAATAATGTGCCGCATGAGTATATCGTTTATGAAGGCGAAGGACATGGCTGGCGCAAACCGGAAACCATCGAAGATTACTACAGCCGCATTCTGCGTTTTTTGACGCAGCATGTTTTATATGGCTAAGAATGTCATATAATTTAACATTGATTTCAAACAAATCGTGTTAAAATCGGCAATTAATTATGGTTGAAATGAACGGAATTACCTTTATGAGTCAGGACGCTGCCCCATCTATCGAATTAACCGCCGAAAACTATCTCAATCGTGAATTAAGCAATCTGGAATTTCAGTGGCGTGTGTTGGCATTGGCAGAAGATGAAACGCTGCCGTTGTTGGAACGCATGAAATTTATTGCGATTGTGGGCGGCAATCTCGATGAATTTTTTATGGTGCGCGTGGCATCCTATGTGCAGAAAATCAAAGTCGGGATGGGTGGGACACGCCCGGATGGTTATACCCCGCAGCAACTGATGAAACTTATCCGCGATGAAGTCACCCGTTTGATGAGTCATCAGCGCGAAGTGTACCGCCACCTCGTCAAAAAATTGGCGAGTGAAGGCATTTATTTTCTGAAACCAGAAGATTTAACCAGCGATGAACGCGATGCCGTGCGGCGTTATTTTGAATCGGAGGTTTTCCCGGTGTTGACGCCGCTGGCAGTTGACCATGCTCGCCCGTTCCCATTTATTTCTAACCTCAGCTTGAATTTGGGCATTTATATGGAGCGCCCCAACAGCGACGACCCCGATGACACGCTCGAATTTGCCCGTTTAAAAATTCCAGTGCATGATGTGCTGCCGCGCTTGGTGCGTTTGGAACATATCCTCCAGCGGTATAACCACACCAATGACAGCGGCTATCGCTTCTTATGGGTAGAAGACATCATCACCGATAATTTACATCAATTGTTTCCCGGCATGAAAGTGTTGGAGGCAGCCCCTTTCCGCGTGTTACGCAATGCCGATATTGATTATGAACACGAGCAAGAAGAAATGGACGAAGACGAAAATCAGGATGTGATGTCCATCATCGAACAAGGCGTGCGGGAACGGCGTTTTGGTACGGTGGTGCGCGTCAGTATGCCTGTTGGCACGAGTGAACGCATGATGCAGCGTATTGTCGAAGGGTTGGAAGTGCGCCCCGATGCTGCTGTTTATATGATTGAAGGCACATTAGGCACTGCCGATTTATTTGGCTTGATGGGCATTGACCGTCCTGATTTGAAATATCCGGTGTTTTCCCCGCGCATCCCAGAGCCGATTGCCATAGAACCCAACATTTTTGCTGCCATCCGCCAACGCGATATTATTTTGCATCACCCCTATGATTCGTTCACGCCTGTGGAAGATTTTTTCCGGCAAGCAGCGCGTGACCCCGATGTGTTGGCGATTAAAGCGACGTTATATCGTGTGGGCAAAAATTCACCCGTCGTACAGGCACTCATGGAAGCCCGCGATAACGATAAACAGGTGACGGTCTTGGTCGAACTCAAAGCCCGCTTTGATGAAGAAAACAATCTCGTGTGGGCGCGGGCAATGGAAAATAAGGGTGTGCATGTTATTTATGGTGTGGAAGAACTGCCCGTAAAAACCCACGCCAAAATTGCCCTTGTTGTGCGCCGCGAACCGGATGGCGTGCGCCGTTATTTGCATCTTGGCACTGGCAATTATAATGCCAGCACTGCCCGCCTCTATACCGATTTGGCGCTGCTAACGTGCAACCCACAGCTTGCCGACGATGCCAGCCGCCTGTTCAATCGGCTGACCGGGTATGCACCTGCGACCACCTATAAACGCTTGTTGATTGCCCCCGACGGTTTGATAAAACCCCTCTTGGCGTTGATTGATAACGAGATTGAAGCCGCCAAAGCGGGCAAAGATGCCCGGTTGATTTTTAAGATGAATCAACTGGAAGAAGATAAGATGATTCAGCACCTGTATGCGGCGTCACAAGCAGGCGTACAAGTAGATTTAATTGTGCGTGGCTTGTGCTGTTTGCGCCCCGGCTTGCCCGGTATCAGCGAGAATATCCGCGTGCGGAGCATTATTGGGCGCTTTTTGGAACATAGCCGCATTTTTTATTACCAGAATGCGCCGGAAGACCAACAGCTTTATATGGGCAGTGCCGATTTGATGCGCCGCAATTTGTATAATCGGGTGGAAGTGGTGTTCCCCATTTTTGAACAACGCCTGAAATTGCGGACGCTGCGCGTCTTGGCAACCTGCCTCATAGATAATCAAGGCGCGTGGGAAATGCGTTCCGACGGCAAATATCACAAAGTACTGCCACAGCCCGGTACAGAAGCGATTTCTGCCCAAAGCCTGTTCATGCAAAAAAGTTTCGGGCTAGATCTGCTGCCTTGAACAGCGGTTGTTAGCAATTTTAAACATTTTCTTAATGTTGTTTAAAATTTGCCATTTTTCTGTTACGCTGTACGGAATAATGCGACAATTCATCGAAATGGTTTTGTGTTATGCACCCTCGTCCGCTGGCAGCGTTACGCTTTTCGCGCATCGTCGTCCCCAATCTCATTACTGGCAGCGCCATTTTTGCCGGATATGTGTCTATTCTGGAAACTTCTCAGGGGCAGTACACCGCTGCTGCTGGCTTTATTTTATTGGCATGTTTGCTCGATATGCTGGATGGGCGCGTTGCCCGCATGATACATGCCACCAGCGATTTTGGGGTGCAGTTCGATTCGCTGGCAGATATGGTCAATTATGGTGTTGCCCCGGCGCTGCTATTTTATTTCCTGTATTTTGAGCCGTTGGGCATTCTGGGGATTGTCCTCAGCTTTTTGCCAGTGTGTTGTGCAGGCATTCGGTTGTCGCGTTTTAACCTAGATGCTGACCCAGATATGCCGACGAGTTGTTTTGTGGGACTGCCGACGACGATTGCTGCGTTGGTACTGGCGGGATACGTCATTTTTGCCCAAGATTTTCATCCTGGTGCCGATATGGTATTTCAGGCGGGGCTGTTGGTAATCATGACAGCACTTCTGATGGTGAGCAGCGTGCAGTATGAAAAAGGTAATATTTTGTCGCTGCGCTATATTCGTAAGACGCGCCGCATCATCACCGGCAGCCTGATTGTGGCATCGCTGATTTTGTTCCCGACCTTTGCTTTTTTTACGTGGGGCTTGCTCTACATTTTGTATGGGCTAACCCGCAGTGCCATCCAGACCATCTTGGCAGGCACACCGCAGCCCGAGACCTAGACACCTTTTTTGCGCCGCCTTTACAGTCTTTATTTATTGCAATGTCCATTTAAACAACGCGCTCAATTTGCCGCTTAAATCACATTTGGTTATAATCCTGTAGAAGCGAAAATATTGTTTTGAAATAGGTTCTATGCAAAAAGACCGTTACCTGAGCGCCAAAGAAGCGGCTGAACTTTTGAATATTAGTCTATCTTCGTTATATGCTTATGTGAGTCGCGGGTTAATTCGCTCAGAAGCGGCTGGCGATAAACGCCAACGGCGGTATTATGCTGAGGATGTTGAGAAGCTGCTGGCACGCAAAGAAGGTCGCCGCAGCCCGGAAACGTTGGCAAAAGAGAGTTTGCACTTTGGTACCCCCCTGCTGGAATCGGCAATTACCCTCATTACGGATGGGCAGTATTATTATCGCGGGCAAAGTGCGCTGCATTTGGCAGAAAATGCCACTGTGGAGCAGGTCGCAGCCTTATTGTGGACTGGCGCTAGTGCCGATGCTGACCGGTTGTTTGCCGGGCAAGTAACCGCCGAAAAATATGAGATGATGCTGCTGCATCTGGCGATGGATGGTGCTGATTTGTCGCTGATGGAGACATTGCAGGCATTTTTGCCATTAGCAGCGTCTGATGACCCGGTTGCCTTTGATTTGCGCCCGGCGAAAGTTGCCCAAACTGGGGCGCGAATTTTGCGCTTAATGGTTTCGGTGGCGGCGGGCGAAGGTCCTGAAGATGTGTCGTTGGCAGCAATGTTGCAGCGTGGTTGGTGTCCTGATGAGCCAAAAGCCGAAACTTTGCTGCGGATGGCAATGATTTTATGCGCCGACCATGAATTAAATGTCTCGTCATTTGCGGCGCGGGTCGTGGCATCCGCCGGTTCGACGCCATATGCTGCGGTGCAAGCTGGTTTGGCAGCGATGCAAGGCGTCAAACATGGGGGCTATACCGGGCGTGTGGAAGCACTGCTGCGCGAAATTGCATCGCCGGAAAATGTGCAAGAGGTCATGGTGAGTCGCTTGCAGCGCGGCGAACAAATTCCCGGTTTTGGGCATAAACTTTACCCCAATGGCGATCCACGAGCGCGATTGTTATTGCAGCATATCGCCGCCACTTACCCCGATGCACCCGCTGTTAAACTTACCCAAGCCACCCAAACCATCGCGGCTGAGTTGATTCATGAGCATCCGGCGCTGGATTTGGCATTGGTCACGCTCACGAATGCGCTGCATTTGCCAGAAGGGGCGGCATTGACGTTATTTGCGTTAGGGCGGGCTATCGGTTGGATTGGTCATAGCATCGAACAATATGTGGATGATTATCTGGTACGCCCACGCGCCCGCTACATCGGCGAACAACCCACCTTAAAAAGTGACACATAACACGTCCCTAGTTCACAGTCCCTCGTTTAAACGGCTCGCGGACTGAGGTGCTGAACTTCTGACCGCTAAACGCCATCAAAATTGCGATTGCAAACAAAGCCGTTTAGGTGTAGTAATGAAGCCATACTTGATATTATCGCGGTGCGACTCGCCACCTTAAGGTTATCTGCATCATGATTGAGAATGTGCAATTGCTGTTCGGCAAAGTGGATGCGGCAGTATTGGTCTTGGATGCTGATGGGCTAATCCAAACCTATAATGCAGGGTGCCAGCAACTGCTGGGCTATGTGCCGGAAAAGGTGATGGAGCAATCGGTGATACCCCTGCTCGACCCCTCTGAGCAAGCGTTCTTCCAGACATTATTTTCACCGTTGAAATCTGCGGCGTTTCCCCTTGAACAAATCATCCTTTGGCAGCATCACGCTGGACATGGCGTATATTTGCTCACGGTTTGCCATCGCTGGCAAGGGTATATGATTTGTACCTTAAAAGAAACAACGAGCGAGATGTACCAGCAAATGTTTAACAGCTACGCGGCGATGAAATTGGTCGTAGACCCGGAAACCACCGAACTCGTGGATGCCAATTTGGGCGCGGCGTGGTTTTATGGCTATAGTCGTTCAACGCTGCTCACGATGAAACTGCCCGATTTGGATACGCGCCCGATGGCAGAAGTACAGCACATTTTACAAACGATGGTGCAGGCAGAAAAAGGACGCTACGAATTTCAACATCGGCTTGCCGATGCCTCCACCCGCGAAATCTCTGCCAGCGTCTCGCTGCTGCAATTTTATGATCGCACATTGTTGTATTTTGTGATGTTAGACATTACCGAAAAACACCTCCTCGAACAAGCCTTGTACGATAGTGAAAATCGCTATCGCACATTAGCAGATGCCATGCAGCAAGGGGTGAGCATTATGGATGCCCAAACTTGCTTTATATATGTCAACGATATGTATTGTGATTCTACGGGCTATACCCGCCAAGAATTAATTGGTCAATCGGTGTATATGCTGCTGGATGAGGTCGAACACAGCGTTGTTTACGAACAGGTCTATCGGCGCAAAAAAGGCGAAGGTGGGCGCTACGAAATCCGCTGGCGGCACAAAAATGGCAGCTATCGGTATGGCATTATTGCTTCAACTCCGTTATTTGATACCCAAGGTGAATTTAACGGTAGCTTTAATATCCTTACAGATATTACGCAGCAAAAATTAACGGAACAGGCGCTGCTCAAAAGCAATGCTGAATTGGATGCGTTTGCTCATACGGTTGCCCACGATTTAAAAAATCCGTTATCAGTGGTCATTGGTTTTGCGGATTTGTTGCAGACAGAATTTGAACAGATGACCCCCAATGATTTACTCGATAACTTGCAAACCATCGGGCGCACTGCCGATAAAATGATTAATATTATTGACGAATTGTTGTTATTGGCACAAACGCGCCAGCAAAATCAGGTCTTAGTCGCGCCGTTGGCAATGCCAGAAATTATTCATGAGGCACTGCGGCGCTTGTATTATATGATTAACCAATACCAAGCCAATGTGCTGGTGCCGGATAGTGCCTTATTCCCGCCAGTGATAGGCTATGCCCCTTGGATTGAAGCTGTGTGGGTCAATTACATCAGCAATGCCATTAAATATGGGGGTGTGCCGCCGCGAGTCGAACTGAGCGCGGAAAAGCTGGCAGATGGTCGCGTGTGTTTTATGGTGCGCGATAATGGCAAAGGCATTCCGCCAGATAAAATCAAACGGTTGTTTATTCCGTTTGAACGCTTGGAAGATGCCCGCGCTGAAGGGCATGGCATTGGGCTTTCGATTGTGAAGCACATCATGGAAAAATTGGGCGGTGAAGTACAGGTCGAAAGTCAGTTAGGGCGCGGCAGTACCTTTAGTTTTATCTTGCCCGCCGCACCTATCACCGAAATCATGCCGTCATAACGCCGACTATTTTAGAAACAAATTCTGGTCGTGACGCTCTGATTCAGTTATAGTGTTCCCCGCTGTCACCATTTCAGGGGGAATATATGTCCTTTTTGCGCCGCCGTTTACCCGACCTCAGCCTGATTGTTCTGCTCTTTTTGCTGCCGCTGCTGTTCTTTTTGCCGCAAACACTCGGCGGACGCACGCTGATTCCCACTGAAAATCTCTATCAATATGAACCATTTGCCACCTATCGGGAAGTCGTGCAAGCGCCAGCAATTCCGCATAATCATCTCGTCTCGGATTTAATCCTACAAAATTATCAATGGAAATGGTTCACGCGCCAGCAATTGGCACAAGGTGAAGTGCCATTATGGAATCCGCATCAATTTAGCGGCATCCCCTTTTTAGCCGCCGGGCAGCATTCGGCGCTATATCCGCTATCCAGCATTTATTATGCGCTGCCGCTGACGAGTGCCTACGGGTGGTTCACCGTCGTCAATCTGTGGTTGTCAGGCGTGTTCATGTACGCCTTTATTCGTGTATTGGGCATTGGACGCACAGGCGCACTCATCGCAGGCATCGTCTATCAATTGAATGGCTTCGTGATTGCCAGCGTCGTTTTCCAGATGATGATTGGGGGTATACCTTGGTTGCCGTTATTGCTGCTCATCACTGAACTCATTGTGCGCGGAAAACCCCTCATGGGTAGCACACCATCGCCGCTGCCCACAGTCGCAGTCGGTGCTGTAGCATTGGCGATGAATATTCTGGCAGGGCATGTCGAAATCACGATTTACACGCTGCTCATCATCGGCTATTACGCCGCTGGACGTTTGCTTTGGGAGGTTGTTGCCCAGCGGCGGGCGCAAAATATCGCGCCATTGCGAATGGTTTTATCAAAAATCGCTTGGTTAGGGCTGATGCTTGCCATCGGTTTCGGCTTGGGCGCGATTCAATTTATTCCGTTGTTTGAATTTGTGCAAATCAATTGGCGAGCCGGCAAAACCGATTATGACACCGTATTGAGTTACGCTCATCCGGTACGCGACTTGCTGCAATTTATTGTGCCGAATTTTTATGGCAATCCCGCGCACCACAGCTATACCGATAT
>JALHOR010000014.1:0-5795 GCA_022842885.1 Anaerolineae bacterium | reverse complement strand
CAATAGCATCGCCTTCATCGAATGGGGCATGAAAAAGTATGTGGAAGGCGCGGTGTATGTGGGCATTTTGCCGCTGCTGCTGGCGCTGTATGGTTTGTTTGCTTCACGCTCGTCTACCAATCTCAGTCTCCAATCGCCTCCCCTAATGCAATTCAATAAAATAATTGGGTCTTTTGTAGGGGCGACCCTACGTGGTCGCCCACAGGAGGGAGCGCACATCGGCGCTCCCCTACCGTTGCCGAATGTAAATTTTAATGTGCAACAGGAGAGGGGGAGTGAGATTCAATGGGGTGGGGATGCGCCTATCAAACTCATTTTTGCCTCACTGGGCATTCTCAGCCTGACGTTTATGTTTGGCTTGCCGACGTATGCTGTGTTATATGCGCTGCCCGGCATGAATCAACTCAATTCGCCGTTTCGCTGGATTTATGCGCTGACGGTATGTATCGCCGTATTAGCGGCATTCGGTTGGCAAGCGTTAGTTTCACTACAGAGACATAGAGAACGCAGCGGATTTTTAGAGAAAATTTTTTCAAAAAACACGTTTGGTTTTGCGACACTGAGCATTGGCATTCTGATATTGGTGGCATTGCTGTTGAGCCGCGTATTTTTTGCGAATGTTGAGCCATTGCTAGAGCGCGTTTTTCGTAGTTTGGCGCTGGCGGATACCGCCTTTGCCGATGTTCGCGCGTTTTACAGCTACGAATTTCCGTTGATTTTTATCGCTGGAATTGTGTTGGTGTTATCTGGCGCAGTGTTTTTGTTGACTCCCCCTCTCCATGTTTGGAGAGGGGGCAGGGGAGTGAGGTCAGATTTGGAGAGGGGGCAGGGGGGTGAGGTCAGCACTGAAGGGGGTGAGGTCACAAAAAAAACTTTATTTCAATCTGCGCTCCCCATTTTCGCTGTAGCACTGGTCACATTGGATTTGATGCAGGCATCGTATGGCTTTAATCCAGCGAGTGACCCATTATTGCTAGATTTTACGCCGCCAGCGGTGCAATTTTTGCAGAATGAACAGGCAGAAGGCGAGATTTTCCGGTTTACGACGCTAGATGACCCGGCACAGCGCCCGATTATGAATGCCAATTCCGGGTGGTTTTTGGGGCTGCATGATATTCGCGGTTATGACAGCATCATCCCCAAGCAATATGTGGATTATATGTCTGAGATGGCTACGCAAGGACAGCTAGGGTTTAATCGCATTGCGCCCTTTTTTACAGCAGATTTAGCGCCTGCCAATGAGGATATTCCGGGCGTGATTCAGCCGAATTCACCATTATTGGATTGGCTGAATGTGCGTTATATCCTTACACATCGCAGCACAAATCTTTTTCCGGCAGAGGGGGATACCGCTTGGAAATTGGTGCATGAAGATGAGGCGCTAAAAATTTATGAAAATCCTGATGCCCTGCCCCGTGCTTTTGTACTGTCTGAAGATGAGTTCGACGCAAATTGGCTGACACCGCCCGATACTCCCATAGCGGATATTAGTTTCCCCTTGCCCTCACCCCCTGCCCCTCTCCCAAAGGGCGAGGGGAGTCTGATTACACGGGACAGTGGACGTGAAAAATTTGTGGAGGTGACGCTAGAAAATACAAGTTGGCTCATCATCAGCGAAAATTTTGCGCCGGGCTGGCGGGCATTTGTGCGCCCCATCGGCGCGGGTGACGATGCGGAAACTGCCTATGAAGTCCAGCGCGTTCTGGGCATCTTCCAAGGCGTAAAACTGCCAGCAGGTGATTGGACAGTGCGCTTAGTGTATAGCCCGACCAGTTTTCAGGTGGGCTTATTCGGCAGCATTATCAGTGTGGGCATTCTAACGCTCATGATGGGTACCTATATTTGGCGCTTGATGGTGGGCGATAGCGATGAAAAATCTTCAACCACTAGCCGCATTGCCCGCAACAGTATCGCCCCAATTCTGCTGAATTTGTTTAATCGCGGCATGGATTTTGCGCTGCTCATCGTGATTTTGCGTATCCTCAGCCCGGAAAATGTGGGGACGTATTATTATCTTGTGGTGATTTTTGAATGGTTCGATATTTTTACCAATTTCGGACTCGATTTATTTTTAGTGCGCGAAGTTGCCCGCGATAAGAGCCGTGCTGGTCATTATCTCTTTAATATTAGTATCTTGCGGTTGCTGTTATGTGGCGTGGGTGTACCGCTGCTGATGGGTTTCTTGTTCATTCGGCAGTCCGTTGTAACGCCGGAACTTAATGCTGAAGCCTTACTCACGGTGGGCTTATTGTATCTCGGCTTGTTCCCCGCCAGCCTGAGCAAAGGCATGACTTCGCTCTTTTATGCTTTTGAACAAGCCGAAAAACCGGCTGCCATTGCCACCATCACTTCGATTAATAAAGCGGTTTTCCAAGTGATGGTGCTGTTATTGGGGTATGGTATCGTTGGGTTGGCGGTGGTGAGTATTTTCAATAATATCATCACGTTGGGCGTGTTGTGGGTGGCGGGGCAGAAATTAATGAACCTCACCGCACCTCACCCCCTAACCCCCTCTCCATACATGGAGAGGGGGAAGTATAAATTAGATTTGCCCTTATTGCGGCGCATCACGTTTGAGAGTATGCCGCTGCTGCTGAATCATTTTCTGGCGACGATTTTTTTCAAAGTGGATGTCATTTTGCTGGAAGCGATGAAAGGCGCGGTGGTCGTCGCCCAATACAGCGTGGCATATCGCTGGATACTGGCAATCAATATCATTCCGTCGTTCTTTACGCAGGCGCTGTTGCCCATCATGTCGCGCCAAGCCCAATCGGACAAAGCCGCGCTGCACCGGACATATATTTTTGGCATCAAATTATTGGTCTTGTTGGCATTCCCGCTGGCAGTGTGGTTCACATTTTTGGCAGAGCCACTCACCTATTTTATGGGCGGGCAGCAGTATTTACCCGATGGCGCGATTGCCATCCAATTGATGATTTGGAGTATCCCGATTGGTTGGATGAACAGCCTGACGCAATATGCGCTGGTGGCGTTGGATTTGCAGCGGCGCATTACGGGCGCGTTTTTCATGGCAGTCACTTTTAATTTGGTAACGAACTTGCTGCTAATTCCGGTGTTCAGTTATCCCGCCGCCGCCCTCACCACCATTGCCAGCGAAGCCGTGTTATTGATTCCGTTTTTGCTGCTGATGCGGCAAGGATTGGGAGTGCCACTGCGCTGGATTGACTTGGTGTGGCGTCCGGCAGCAGCAACGATTGTCATGCTCATCGTGGCGCTAATTTTATGGTACATCATTCCAGCGATGGCGCTGCCTGCTGCCAGCATCGCCTATGCAGTGGCATTATTTTTCCTGCATCCCTTATCCAACGATGAATTGGCATTATTCCGCCGGATGCTGCCGGGGCGGTTGGCGAATCGCCTCGGCTTTAAAACTTAGCGTCTTACAACACCAAACGCTCTTTGATATTTTCAATTAGCAAATCGGTATCGTTGTGGTGAATATAATGCAGCCCAATGATACCGATGGGCATTTCTGCCATCGAAACTTCGCGGCATAACACCGGAATAATCGGCTTCTGGTTGAAGAAAAAATATTGATATTCTTGCGTCACCCAGCGCGATTTGACAGCATCGGGTGAGATACATAACACCATACAGGCGCACTCGGTCAAGGCTTTGTTGATTTCCAGCAGCCAATTCGCGCCGCCGCGCACCACGAATTGGTCTACCCACACTTCCAGCCCAGAATTTTGCAACGCCCCATGCAGTGGTTTCACATACGAATCCCAATCTTGGCGGCTGTAGGAGATAAAGACTTTGCGCGGTTTGGCATTGGCGGCAATCGGTAACTGCGGCGGGATATAAGGCACATTCAAACTGGTATCAATGGCAATGGCAGTATAAGTCGCCAACATCGTGAGCCATGTCACAGCATCTTGCGGCATGGCAATCGCATTATTCGATTGTTGGTATGCCACCAACGCCCCAATCACGCGGTCTCCGGCAAGCAGTGGCGCGGCGCACACCCATGAATAGCGGGCGCGTTGATTTGCCGGAATTTTATCTTCGGTCAAAATGAGTGGTTGTTTGGTTTGAATCACCCGATTAGCAAACGCATTGGGCGTGGTGGTATTGGTAATCAGCGGAATGCCGCGGCTGCCAATCGTTGCCCGGCAGACAGTGCGGCTATCATCAATCACATAAACGCTGGCAGAACTGCATTTGATGACGCCCATCACCGCTGCCACAATTTCTTTCAGCATCACATCTTGGTCGGCACGGTCTGTAATCATCTGCCCCAACGTGTATAACACATTCAGCGTATACACCTTGCGTTGGAGTTCGCGGTTGGTTTGGCGCAGCCGCTTCGTCAATTCGTCTTTTTCGCGTTCAAGGCGCGATTCGTGTAAAGCACGTTCCATCGCCTCCAACATTTCTTCGGCATAATAGGGTTTTTTGACGTAATCCCGCACCCCCAAGCGCAAAAATTCCGTCAAAATCTGTTCCGAGCCATGCGCCGTCATCAAGATTACCGGAATGCTTACTTCATAAGATTTCAGTTGGCGCATCACTTGGTCGCCATCCATGCGCGGCATCTGCAAATCCAGCAAGATTAAATCCGGGCGATGCTTCAGCGCCAGTTGCAGCCCTTCCACGCCATCCCGCGCGGTTAGGTAGTGGTAGCCATGAGGTTCTAGGACATTTTCGATAATAAAATCGCGGTTTTCTTTGCTATCATCCACGATGAGAATGGTTTCGTCAGGCATAGGCTTTTAGTTAATCACTCGTTTATAAAACATTTGAGTCTATTGTATCGCTAACAATGGCAAAGGCAAACGCGGCAAATTTTTTCATCAGACTACAAAAGATAAGAAAGGTTCTGTAGGGACACGGCATGCCGTGTCCCTGACCCAAATACGATTTTTGTGAGTATACCTTTGATTTTGAAGCAATCACCCTGTGCCGATATGCTTGCCAAAGCAAACGCACCAAATTTTTTAGCCATTGGGCAAGTTTCCTGCCAAACTGATAATTGCCCGCGCCCAAGCATCGCCTTCTGCACCA
Organism: Anaerolineae bacterium; assembly: GCA_022842885.1. Taxonomy (GTDB): domain Bacteria; phylum Chloroflexota; class Anaerolineae; order Aggregatilineales; family Phototrophicaceae; genus JALHOR01. The sequence continues at coordinate 770 of JALHOR010000014.1, read as the reverse complement.
ATCGGTTCACCTTGCCAATCTGCACCATATTTGGCGATGAACAATTGCAATTCGGCTTTTAAACTTGCCCACACGCTTTGCTGATGCAGCACCACTTGTTTAAGCTGATGAGCATCGCTGATGAGGGGCAGCCAGCGCCGCAAATGTGGCAAACAGACTCCGTTGGATTGTTGAAACGCCGCCAAAAAATCGGATTTTGCCAAGCCCGCCACCATCATATCCAGATACCGCCCTTCGGCAGCGTGCATGGCATGGCAGCACGGGCAATCCCGCACATTCTCTAGCTTTGCCGATAACGTTGTGCCTGCTGATTGCCCGGACAAGCGTTTAAGTATCGGCGTATCAACGGGAGCAGCGTCCAGTGTTTTAATGACCTCATCCAATGCCGTGACATATAACACCGCAATGCCTAACACGCCTTCGCCCGTGCTTTTCAGTTGCGCCGCGTGCCGGGCGCAAAATCCGCGTGCTGCCCGCATCGCCTGATGCACATCCCATTCCGTCACATATTCATACAACAGCGATGACAAATATTGCTTTTCATCATGCCGCAACCGCTGACACAGCGCACAACCTGATTGCTGGAATGCATCCAACAAGTCATAATACCCTTGAGAGGTCATTGATCGTTCCATTCATCACAGCGAAAAAGTGGGCAGCGTGCCTTACACGCACAGTATAAAGTTGAACATCAAAAGTAAAAAGTCAGGGTGTTAGCACCCAACGCACATGAGAAAAGGAACTCCTATGGCTAAAGTCGTCGTTGTCGG
>JALHOR010000013.1 GCA_022842885.1 Anaerolineae bacterium | reverse complement strand
CGGACGTGGCTACAGCCCCGCCGAAGAACGTGGACGCTTGCCGATTGGTGAACTGCCAGTAGATGCCATTTTTAGCCCCGTGCGTCGGGCGCATTTTGAAGTGGATAAAACCCGCGTGGGGCAGCGCACCAATTATGACCGCTTGATTGTCGAAGTGTGGACAGACGGGACGATTCGCCCGGAAGAAGCCATCAGCCAAGCCGCGCATATCCTGATGCGGCATTTGGGGGTGATTGCCGGAGCCGACCCGAATATCTATACTGCCGAAACTTACGGTGAACCGGAAGACCACGACAAACGGCGGCATCAACCACTGTATGACCGCCCGATTGAAGAACTGGATTTGAGCGTGCGCGTCTTTAACTCGCTCAAACGTACCGGCATTACGTCTATCGGTGATGTGCTGGATATGCTCCAGCGTGGGCAAGATGCGATGCTAGCGATTCGCAATTTTGGCGAAAAATCGCTGGATGAATTGGTAGACAAACTGAAAGAAAAGGGCTATTACCCGTCTGACGACGAGGCATAAGCTCGCGTGTTAGATGAGCATTTGACGACGGAGATGCAACGATGCGGCATCGTATTAAAGGTAAAAAACTCGGACGCAACACTGCCCAACGGCGGTCTTTGCGTTTGAATCTAGCAGTGGCATTGTTTCAGCATGGACGGATTCGCACCACCTTGGCAAAAGCCCAGTTTGTGCGCGGTCATACGGAACGGCTGATTACCATTGCCAAACGAGGGCTGAAGAAAGCACAAGCAGCCAATAATCCGCAGATTGCGGTTCATGCCCGGCGCCTTGCTGCCAGCCGGCTCAACAATGACCGTGACCTAGTGAAGAAATTGTTTGATGAAATCGCGCCGTTGTATAATGAGCGCGAAGGCGGCTACACGCGCATTTACAAGTTGGGACCCCGCAAGGGCGATAACGCGGAAATGGCGCTATTGGAACTGGTGGATTACGCTAAACAATCGTCATAATGCCGCGCTATCGGGCAACGCTGGCGTATGATGGGACGGCATATCAGGGCTATCAAATTCAGCCTGATGTCCTCACCATCCAAGGCATTCTGGAACAGGTGCTGCTGCTCATCGCTGGTGAACCTATCAGCGTGATGGGGGCAGGCAGAACCGATTCCGGCGTTCATGCCACCGGACAAGTCATCGCCTTTGACTTGGATTGGCAGCATAGCGACGAAGCGTTACTTAAAGCGTTGAATGTGTATTTGCCAGCGGATATTGCCATACAAGACATTCGTCAACAGCCGGGGTTTCATCCCCGGTTCGCGGCTGACTCGCGCACCTATCGTTACGATGTGTTAGAGAGTGCCATTCGGCAGCCGTTGTATCATCAGCGGGCATGGTATCAGCCGCCGGTGCTGCACCGCGACAATATGCAAGCGGCGGCGCAACTGCTCATCGGCGAACACGATTTCGCTACGTTTGGCACACCACCGCGCGGCGAAAATACTGTCCGGGTGGTGTATCGCTCCGAATGGGCAGAGCAAGTTATTCCGGGCGGGACGCTGTTATCCTATACGGTTGAAGCAACGGCATTTTTACAACACATGGTACGCCGGATTGTGGCATTCTTGGTGGCAGTGGGGCGCGGTGTGCGGAGTGTCGAACAGTTTGAAGCGGCTTTCCGTGCGGCAGATTTAAAACACGCCAAACCACCGGCACCACCGCAAGGCTTATATTTGGTGCAGGTCAAATACGCCGATGAATAAATTTTTTACTGGGTAAATTTGTTAGATGGTTTAAAATCGCACGCATGACTAAAAACCGCAGCTAACAGTGCCACGCATCATGCCTATCGCGCTGGCTTAGAAAGCGGTCTCTGGAGGAACATCATGGTAGAAAGAGCAAAAATTCCCGTCACCTATATCACAACGCCCAAGGATATTGAGCATAAGTGGTATGTGGTGGATGCCCAAGGGCAAACTCTGGGTCGGTTGACATCACAAATTTCGTTGATTCTAACTGGCAAACGCAAGCCCATTTATTCGCCCAATTTGGATTGCGGGGATTATGTCGTGGTGATTAACTGCGAAAAAATCCACGTCACGGGCAAACGCATGGACGATAAATTCTATTATCGTTATTCGGGCTACAAAGGCGGTCTGACGACCCTCAGCCTGCGTCAAGTGCTGCAAACGCACCCGGATCGCGTGATTGAGCTTGCCGTCAAACGGATGCTGCCCAAAGGCGCGTTGGGGCATCAGATTATCAAGAAACTGAAAATTTATGTGGGCAACCAGCACCCGCACGAAGCGCAGAACCCGGAAGTGCTGGAACTCAAATACAAGTAACATTTAGAACTGGCTGAGGCAGGAGAAACCATGGCATCCACCCAATACTATGAAGGCATAGGGCGGCGCAAAGCTGCCAGCGCCCGCGTGCGGATTTACTCCGGTGGCACGGGCAAAGTGATGATTAATGATAAAGATGTGCAAGATTACATGCCCCGTTCTGGCGATTATGAAATTATGATTTCGCCGTTGACGACGTTGGGACAAGAACGCGGCTTTGATATTACCGTGCATGTGAGTGGTGGCGGTATTTCGGGTCAGCGCGACGCAATGCGCCTTGGTTTGGCACGCGCCCTGCTGAAGGTTGACCCCGATAGTCGGTCGGCGCTAAAAGCTGAAGGCTTTTTGACCCGCGATGCCCGCGTGAAAGAACGCAAGAAGCCCGGTCTCAAACGCGCTCGCAAAGCCCCGACCTACACCAAACGCTAAATCCCCTGCCGTTTTTCGGCTTGGGCGCATCACGTTTCATAACATCATAGCAAAACACAGGGACACGGCGCACCGTGTCCCTTTTAAGATTATGGGTAACGACTCAGATTATTCGCCGCTGGAAGAATATAGTTCCAACCGCTGCCAAGTCGGCAAATGGTCACTGACCGCGTTAAAGGTGACGCGCTCAATGTACGAATCAGCGACGCGAAGCATATAAATTTCGTAATCGCCCGTGTTGTTGGCGCTGTATGCCAGCCATTCCCCATCCGGCGACCACGCAGGGTCAAAATTCTGTGCTGAATCTTGAGTCAGGCGGCGGACGGCGCGGGTTGCCACATTCATCACAAAAATCTCAAAATCGCCATCAAAATCCGATGTGAAAGCGATGTGTGCGCCATCCGGCGACCAAACGGGTACATAATCTTCCCGATTGTTGTTGGAGAGATTGGTTTTGTCCGAGCCATCGGTATTCATCATCATAATATCGCGGTCGCCATCTGCCATCGAAGAATAGGCAATTTTTCTACCATCTGGCGACCAATCCGGGTGGGTATCATCGGCGGGGTCGGTTGTGAGCCGCTGAACATGCGTGCCATCGGCGTTCATTACATAAATATCAAGGTTGTTATCACGGATGGAGCTAAAAGCAATTTTTGTGCCATCCGGCGACCAAGTGGGATTAAAATCGCTGTAGTCGGTATTGTCGGTCAATTGGCGCAAATACGTTCCATCGGCATTGATAGAATAAATTTCGCTATCACCATCATGCGATGAATAGAAAATAATTTGGCTGCCATCCGGCGACCAATCGGGGGCAAAGGGCGCAATCGGTTGTTCGGTGATTTGCTGCCAACCTGTGCCATCATTATTCGTCGTAAATAAGCTAAAATATTCTTCGCAGTGTTCCAAACGGATGATACGCCCACTATTTTCGGTGGTGGCACAACCACTCACAAATGCCAATCGTCCGGTCAACACTTCCACATTCACATAAGAAATCTCTTTTTCCGGCGCAATTGTAACCGGAACAGCATTCCGCCGAGCAAGTGTGTCTGCTAACCATGCGGCAACCAGCACCAGCCCTGCTAGCAGTACGAGAGTAATGGCACGGCTGCGATAGATCTGCTTTAGAGAACGACGAATTTTACTCTTGTTCATCGCAAAAAACTCCTTTTTATTTTGAACTGGCACTTCCCATTGTAAACCCATTTTTAATTTATGGCGCACCAGCGCAGGTGAATCGTATGGTGAAAGTGTATCAATCCACAACAAACGGATTTCTTAATTGCCCTGCACGCCGGATAACGCTATAGTTGAGATAATCTACGTCAGCATAAGAAACGGGTGAAAAGCGATGGCATTTTTTGGCAATCGGCGGCAGCCGGACCCTGATATTGAAGACCGCGACACACAACCCCGTTTGACCGTGCAGCAACCGATTGGGTTTGAGACGGTCTTGGGCGCAAACAGCATCATGGAAGGCACATTCAAGAGCAGTGGCAATGTGCGTATGGATGGCACTTTTACAGGCACATTAGAAATCAGCGGCAATATTTTGGTGGGTGAGACTGCCCGCATCACCGCTGATATTGATGCCCGCAATATCTCGATTGCCGGGGCAGTGCGCGGCAACGTAACAGGCAATAAAGTTCAACTGCTGCGGACTGGGCGCGTCTGGGGCGATATTAATGCCAGCGCCCTGACCACCGAAGATGGCGCTTTTATTGATGGGCGCATCACCATGAAGGGACATGCCGCCAGTCGGCAAGATACCCCCGATTTGGAAGCCACCAAACCGCAGCTTGAATCCAAAGTGATTGAAACGACTGAAGCCGCTGCGGTTCCACCGCCGCCCGAAGAAGAAACCCTACCAATTCGCCCGGATAAAACATTGGATGAGACGATTCCGCTGCCGCCGCTGTTCCCGACGAAACGCGAAGATAGCGAATAACCATGATTCGCGTTTTATTGGTCTGCATGGGCAATATTTGTCGCTCGCCAATGGCAGAAGCCGTCTTGGCACATCTGGTCAAAGAAGCAGAACTAAGCGATAAAATTACGCTGGATTCGGCTGGAACAGGCGGTTGGCATGTGGGCGACCCTGCTGATTCGCGCACGTTGGCTGTGCTGAAAAAACACAGCATCCCCTATAACGGACGCGCTCGCCAGTTACAGCGCAGCGATTTAAATGAATTCGATTATATTCTGGCAATGGATACAGAAAATTTATCTGGCATTCGGCGCTTGCTAGGCAATCCAAAAGACGGGCAGCCAGAAATTGCACTATTTTTGAGTTATGCCAACGCCGCCGAACTTTTGACCAGAACCGAAGTACCTGACCCGTACTATAACAATCAATTCGATGAGGTTTATGAGTTGGTTTTGGCGGGGAGTCAGGCGTTGTTAGACCATCTTCGCAAGACACATGAGTTTTAACCATAAGCGTGACTCTTGCAAACTGAATAGACCCGAAAGAGATGTAAATTCGATTGGACTCATAAATCAGCAGCATGGCATTTTTGAACTCAGCACTTCGTCCTCAGCACTCAGCACTATTTTCAAAGGAGGTTTTTTATGCAGACACGGCGTTTAGGACATACCGGACACCACAGCAGCATCGTGATTTTTGGCGGGGCGGCGCTTGGTAGAGTCACACAGGACGATGCTAATCAAGCGTTGGATTTGGCATTGGCGGCAGGCATTAACCATATTGATATTGCCCCGTCATATGGCTTGGCGGAAACGTTGACGGGACCTTGGCTCAAAAATCATCGAGAAAAATTTTTCTTGGGCTGTAAAACCACAGAACGCGGGCGCGACGGCGCATGGGCAGAATTAGAAAAATCGCTGCGGCTACTGCACACGGATAAGTTAGAACTGCATCAACTCCATGCGGTCACGCGCTTTGATGAATTAGACGCAGCATTTGCCCCCGGTGGCGCGATGGAAACGCTGCAAGAAGCCCGCGAACAAGGCTTAACGCGCTGGTTGGGCATTACCGGGCATGGGCTAGAGGCGGCGGCGATTCAGTTGGAAGCGTTACGCCGTTTTGATTTGGATAGCGTCATGTTCCCCATTAATCCGGTGTTATATGCCAACGCGCAGTATCGCCATGATGCCGAAGAATTGCTGCGTGTGTGCCAAGAACGCGATGTTGCCGTGATGATTATCAAATCGATCGCCAAAGAACCGTGGGGCAACCGTGAGCAGACCTATCACACATGGTATGAACCCTTTGATATGGACGAGAAAATTCAACAGGGCGTAGATTTTGCGCTGTCGCAGCCGGGTGTGGCGGTCATCGCTGCTGCTGGCGATACGCGCTTGCTGCCCAAAGTTGTCGCGGCTGGCAATCATTTTTCACCGATGAGTGATGATATTCAAGCAGAGTTGATTATGCAGGCGCAGCAGTTAGAGCCGTTGTTTGTATAAACAGAAATAGTGCTGAGTTCTAAGTGCTGAGTGCTGAGTCAAACCCTAGTCCGCAGTCCCTAGTCCTATAAATCTTTGGTTCATGTTCAAAACGAGTATTTTTCCGTAGTGTCGAGGCATGCCTCGACACTACACCCCTTGCGACTGAGATTTAAGCGTTATCGATTCAGTCTCTTTAGCAGACTTGGCTTTTTGGCAGCCGGAAACTTTAGTTTCTGGCGGCATAATGCAACGATAATCGAATTTTGCAACTGAGCTGCTTTCGATTTTTAACTCGTTCCTTTTGCATCAGCACTTCGTCCTCAGCACTCAGCACTTGCGATTCATAGGCAAAGCATCGGTTAAAATGTCACTTTTGCTGCTACAATGGGTGTAAGCGATTAATACGAAGGACACCCCATGCGCCGCTTATTGATTTTTCTGCTGTGCTTGCTGCTGGTTCATATTGCTACTGCACAAGATGCCCCAACGCCCCAAGACATTGCCCGTGAGCGCATCGCCCAAGCCGCCGCCACTGGCGCAACTGAGTTGGATTTGTCAGGTTTATGGTTGGATGATCTACCACCGGAAATTTTTTACCTAACACAGCTTCAAAGTCTTAATCTCTCAGAAACGAGCCTCTCTGTTCTTCCATCGGAAATTGGGCTGTTGACCAATCTAAAAACGCTTGGGGTAGAGTATAACGGTTTAACCAGTGTGCCGCCCGAAATTGGCAATTTGACCAACCTAGAATATCTTGGGTTAGCAGCCAATCAATTGACGGATTTACCGCCGGAAATTGGCAAGTTGGTAAATCTACGTACTTTGGAGATGTATTTTAATGGCTTAATTAGTCTACCACCCGAAATTGGTAATCTTACCCACTTACAAGAACTTGCTATATCCAGCAATCATTTAGGTAGTTTGCCACTCGAAATTGGCAATCTTATTAACTTGCAATCGCTTAATCTAAGTGGCAATCCCTTAAAGAATTTTCCCACAGAAATTATTGGCAACCTTACCAACTTACAGAATCTTCTGCTTGATGATAATCAATTAAGCAATCTACCACCCGAAATTGGCAATCTCATCAACTTGCAAAAACTTTATCTCACTAGCAATCAATTAAGAAGTTTACCGCCCGAAATTGGCAATCTTACCAACTTGCAAAAACTTCATCTCAGCCATAATCCGCTGAACGATTTACCACCAGAAATCGGCAATCTCTCTAACTTGCAAGAACTAGGTCTTGTTTACAACCAATTAAGAAGTTTACCGCCCGAAATTGGCAATCTTACCAACTTGCAAAAACTTTATCTTAATCGCAACCAATTAAGCAGTCTGCCAGTAGAAATTAGCAATCTAAAAACACTTTGTTATCTTGATTTAAGTGCCAATCAGTTTCAACTTCTGGCAACAGAAATTGGACAGTTGCGGCAATTAGTGGAAAATCCGTGTTATGGTTCAGGTCTCTATATAAAGAACAATCCCCTTATCTCCCCGCCGCCGGAAGTCGTGAGTCAAGGCACAGCGGCGATTTTGGATTATCTGAATCATCAGGCAGAATGGCATGTGCGGCAGATGGCAATAAATGCAGCGGCAGGCGTGGGGGCAATCGCGGTGGTTGGGTTATTGCTGCGCTGGCGGCATCATCGGCGCAAAACCAAGAAAAAGCGGGAATAAGTTAAAAGATGAAAGTACAAAGTTAAAAGGACTGAGGGCTGAGTCAAAAGTCCCTAGTCCGCAGTCCCTAGTTCCGAGGCAAAACAATTGGGTAGGGGCGCACAACAATACATCCGCCCATGTTTTGAATACATTGTTTCACTTACTAAATGAATCTGACCGATTAAAAACAACTTTATGATAATGTGAGCAAACAGCCAAAAGCCAAAAACCATGAATAAATCGCAAACCACATTTTCGCGGTTCGTGCGGGATGGCACACTCTACGGCGGTTGCCTTGGGGCGCTTGCCGGGAGTTTTGTGTTTCCATTATTGGGCAGCATCGTGGGCGCTATTATGGGTGGTTTGGGTGGCTTGGGCTTAGGGGTCATCTTGGGTGTGTCCATCACGCTGGTGAATCGGATGATTTTCAATGATGACACCGATATACAACAGTATCGCCGCTGGCTAACGGTAGGAGTCGGCATTTTTGTGACGGTCATCAGTGCGCCCTTCATTGCCATTTTCGCGCCCATTGCCGGAGTAGCAGCGGCGTATTGTGCCAGCCATTATGCCGATTGGCAGGGTAATTTAGGGGTCAAGCATAAAAATGATGACCTAGAAATCGCCGAGTTTGCGCCGCAATCAAGCGTATTCGATACTGTTAAAACCTTTAATTGGGCGGCGTTACGGCGCGGGTGGTGGGCAATTCCGCTGGCGACCCTCTTTGGGATTGCCGTATGGTATGGCAACTTGCCATCATGGTACATGCTAGAATTTGCGTGGGTTATTTTGTTTGAATTTATAGCGATGGGCGTGTTATCGTTCATTGCATCTAGCCTGATTTTTATGCTCATTGCCAGCAGCAACGCCCTCGTGTTCCATGCCTTTCATCGGTTGGTTATCCATGAATATTTGCCCAATTTACCGCATGAGCGTTACAAACAAGCGGCGGGAATCATCGCGTTTGTGTTTACCCTGCTGAGTTCGGGGATTGTCACTTTGGGTTTAGGCTTGCTGCCAGCGTCGGTCATCATGGCAATGGCAGCTCGTACTTTTGCCGATTGGTATTATGGCGAAAAATATAAACAGGGTGATGGCAAAACCAAACGCACGCTGGATGATTTGGAAGCCAGCATCATGCAGCGGTTGGCAAGTGCGCCGCCGATGATGGCAGTCGGCGAAGATGGCGAGATGATTTTTCACGATGAGTTTGAAGACCGCCTGCGCCAAAAGCCCAACGATGACCCATCATAAAATGCGCTCATAATGCTCGACTACCGGGAACGGCTCATAAAAATGATGCAGCAGTTTTCGCCATTCTTGGTATTCCGGCGACCCGCGAAACCCTTGTGTATGGTCTTCCAGCGTTTCCCACTGTACCAAGAGCAAATATTGATCCGCCACTTCCATGCATTTTTGCAATTCAATCTGGATAAAGCCCTTCATACTGCTGATGATGGGAACGGCTTGTTTGAAAACGGCTTCAAATGCGGCACTTTCACCCGCGCGAATATGTAAAATCACAGCTTCTAAAATCATGTTGTTTTCCTAAATGTGAGTATTTTGTCATTTTATTCGACACTCAGTTTTAGAAATGTCATGCATCAGGTGTATCTGTTTCAGCAGTCAAAAATTGTGTCGCCATTGCGATGAATGCTGTTGCTCGCTGGATTTGCATCTCAACCTGTGCTTTTGAAATAGCATTGCCTATATCATAATCAGCAATTTCTCGGCTTGTTTGCGCTCTAGCAAGGTTGGTATGGAACTCACGGTCAATTTTTCCTGTTTTCACAAACTGCTCTGCAAAGGCTGCCCATGTCTTGAGGTTATGATACCTTGCCCAAGCAACATAGCTGATGCTGCATAAAACATAGCATAATAAGCGCGGGAAACAGCAATACGATACAACTCCATCTCATAAATTGTGCTTGCCGCTTTTAAGTTATCCTGAGCCAGTTGCAGATATTTTTCTTGCTGTGGCGTCACACTAACATCCCTTCTTTGCGAACATGAATTAAGATGGGCGTATCATCATTTTTGAAACGTCCTTCAGAAACAAATAAACACATCACCATAGCGCCATATTCCAAACACAAATCCGTAATGATTTCGCCAGTTTGTTCAATTTCTATGGCAGAATTGACCTCACTTGCCAGCACCACCAGCACATCAACATCGGAATCAGCAACGGCATCTCCCCGCGCTTGTGAGCCGTACAAGACGAGTTGCACGAGGCGTTCCCCGTATAATTGCGCCAATCGCTGGCGTAAATCCTCAAGAATGAGCATTAATTTTGGATGTTGCATCGGTGGTCAGCGTTCTGTTATCGGAACAGGAAGGATATTGCCTGTTTGCACATCATAAACCGTAAAATTCATCTCTGGCAGTGCCAGAATCGCGCAAGTGTGACTATCTCGAATCGTAACCCCATAAATAGAACCGGGATTAAAAATCCACAGATTGCCTGTACGGGCTTGCATCGGCTGATGAGTATGCCCCAAAATAAGAATATCGGTATCCGCGCCGTAGCGATCCACAAGCTGCTTATAGAGACCTGCGCGACTCTCTGGAAAAATCCCCAATACATCTGACCAAGGGGTGCCATGACCCATCAAAATATGTTTTCCTGCGATGGTAAAGTGGGCATTTTCTGGGAGTTGCTGCAAAAAAGCGACAGTTTCATCACTGATAATGCGCCCAAGTTCTTTCAGCCGTTCAGGTTTATTTGCCACACGCCACTTTGCCTGATTCGCCAACACTGTTTGGTCATGATTGCCCGAAATGCAAGCAATACCGCGTTCCAAAATTGTTTGCACTATGCTATCGGCTTCCGGACCGCGATCCACAATATCGCCTGCACACAGAATTTGTGTCACACCTTCCCTATCAAAAATAGCCAGTGCCTGTTGAAAACCATCATTATCCCCATGCATATCGGCAATGAGACCAATTTTGACTATCGCTTCTGTGCTAACCGAAAGAGAAATTTTTGAGGCAGGTTGTGATTTTTGAGGGCTATCATCATAGGTCTGAATTACATGGGTGAGATGGTCATGAAGTGTCCGTAACTCTTCAAGGGTAAAAGTATCCAAAATCGCCCCATGCAGGCGCTCAACAGAGGTGTTCGTGCTACATTGTTGTAGCAAAAGCAGCACATAGGTCTGTATTTTTAACCATTCGGCATCCGTCAATTGGTCAAGTAATTTAAGGTAACGCGAAAAATGATTATCCATAATCCATGTTGAAATTTGTGAACAAGGCGTATGATGATTTTAATCGTATTTAATCTTTTGCGCTGGTACTGCCCTATACGAAAGTTACCCTAGTACCGAAACCGAAATATTCAATCATCAACACCCCTCTAGGCATTCGCAAAGTCGCAGGGTTAAAATCAGGCGATTTTTCGCCATGCCTGAATTGTGATATGAAGATGCCACTGCGCCGCCTGCTCTATAGCCCTGCCATCGTTGTGATTGTGCTGCTGTGCCATTTTATGATTCGCACCCATGAGATTGATGTGCAGCAACCCTATGTGGATGAAGGCTTTCACTTAGCGCGAGCAGTGCGTGTATGGGACTTTGCCGAAAATCCGGGGCGCTTCGCACATGGCAAGGTGTTGGTGTATTTTTGGATGGGGCTGTTTGAAGCCGATAATACCATCCAGACCATGCTGCCTGTCGGGCGTTTATCGCTGGCACTGTTTTCGGTCATCACAGGTGCAACGCTCTATTTAATTGGGCGCTTGTTCGCATCGCATTTGACAGGCGTATTGGCAGCAGCGATTTATGCCTGTTTGCCTCTGGCATTCTTTTATGAACGTATGGCATTGGCAGATGCACTAGCAAGTGGTTTTATTTGTTTAAGCGTGTGGCGCAGTTGGATTTTTGCGCGGCGACCTTCGTTCAACGAAGGGGCAATTTTGGGTGTGCTGCTGGCATTGTGTACGCTAGCAAAATTGACCGTCGTGCCAGTGACTTTATTACCTGTAGGCGCTGCCCTCATTTTTTATCCTTGGAAACGCAGCGCATTGCTGCCCCAAATCGCGCACGGTATCCGGTTGTATTTGCCGCCGTTAGTTTTAGCGGCGTTGATTGTGATTGCCTTCTGGTTGCCGATGGTGATTCCCGCCATTCAAGCGCATGGCACGCCGGGGCGCTTCATTTTGGTGGATGATGCCGCCGTTGCCGATGCCAACAGTGACGGCTATTTTCTTCAGCCTTTGCGCTATTTCACGCGCATTTTGCCAATGATGGCAGAATTTTTTTCGCCTGTTTTTTTGCTGGTGGCAGCAGTTTCTGTGATTGGCGGTTTATGGTTTTTCCGGCGCATTGACCGCAAATTGTGGCGGGGCATATTGCTGGTTAGCTGGTGGCTCATCTTGATTACAACGCTGACGTTGCTCATTGCTCGCATTCATACCATGCGTTATTTTATGCCCACCGCCGCGCCATTATCGCTGCTGGTGGCAATGGGTGCCGCCGCAATTTTGCAAGGACGATTGAGCAAATCAGCTATCAGCATTCAGCGTTCAGCAAAAGCCGGGGCTAGTTCCGAACAATCAGAGCCTATCGGAAAAACAACATTTTCCGCAGGGGCGAGGCATGCCTCGCCCCTACCACAAGAATTTTCGGATAACTACTCAGCACTTAGCACTCAGCACTCAGCACTTCTTTTTCTTCGTTTTTCTGTCCTTATCGGCATCCTGCTCTGGTTTTTTATGTGGTCGCTGCCATTTTTGCAGCAAACTTGGACCCAACCACATCAATTGCCTTTCAGCGATACGAACCGTACTGAATATGTAGCGGGTTATTTTTTGGGGGATGAGGCTGTTCAATCTGCCGCCGTGTATCTGAATAATTTGCCACCGCGCCGGGTTTATGTCACTTGGAATTTGTGCCATTTGCTGATGTTTTATGCTGATATGCGGCTGGAATGTTTGCCGTTTTATACGCCGCGTGCCGCCCTCACGCGCTCTTTGCAGGCATTGCCCACAGGCGAAAAAGTGTACCTGCTGATGGCAGATTATGACCCATTCTGGGACAGAATTGAGAATGCTGAATGGCAAATTTTGGCACAATATGAGCGCGAATTGATTAAACGTCCGGTATATGTCTTGGAAATTGGATTACAAGACTAAGTAACCTTCACACCCTATCTGAAAATGATGTTGTGCGGATAGAACCTTAGTCCAGCGTTGGACTATCGGTGGGGACAGCACCCTGTCATGGGCTATAGGCACATGATACAATGCGCCGCGCAGGTTTTATGCCTGTTCGAGACGATGTATGACGGAGAAATTGAATGTCCGGCAACCGACATTTTTATGGGATGATGGCACTGTTGTTATTGTTGGTGCTGCACATCACCCCCACTGTTGCACAACAAAATATGCTGCAAAATCCCGGCTTTGAAGGCGAAGATTATCAAGGTTTGGGAACAGCCCGCAGTTGGGTGGGGTGGTACGCAGAAACTCCCCGCACCGAAGGCTGGATGAATGTCAAACCTGAATATTTCCCCAATGAATCCGCCCCTCATGTTTATGAAGGACGCCGCGCTCAAAAAATCGGGCGTGGTGGCGGCACATTCACTGGGGGCGTGTGGCAAATTGTGGATGGTATTGCTGAAGGAACGCGCTTGCGGGCAAGTGCTTGGGTGTTTATTGAAAATGTATTTGGTGCAACCGGCGCACAAGTGCGTATCGGTATCGGCAGCAATACAGGCGATAACTACCTAGGCAATGTTACATGGTCAAATTGGCTGACCAGCGTGAATTCTTGGCAAGAAGTCGCTGTCGAAGCCGTTGTTCCGTCTGGGCGCGTGACGATATTTATCTATGCCACCCAACGGTATCCCAACGACCCGAACAATGTCTTTTTTGACCAAGCCTCGCTGATGGCTACCGGTTCCGGTGCTGTACCCACCGCTGGCGGTGGCACACCGGGCGGTTCTGCCCCCGTCGTTCCCGCCGCCACTAGCACCCCGGCACAGGCAATCGCGCAGCGTGTAGGCGTCCAAGATACTGATGCCAGCGATGGCATTATTCATACCGTTCAATCTGGTGATACCTTAGCCGCGATTGCGGTGGCGTATGGCGTGCCATTAAGCCGCATCCGGGAATTGAACAATCTTCAGGGTGGTTTTATCTCCGTTGGGCAGCAGATTATTATTCAGCCCCCCGGCGAAAATGCTGGCACATCATCCGGTGGTTCGGGCAGCAGCGCAAGTACAGCAGCACCGACGACAGCCAGCAACACGGTTGCGCCTGCGGCAGCAACTGCCACTATCGCCAGCGTAGCAGTTGCCGCCACCACGCAGCCAACCGCTACCACGGAAGCTACCATTCCGGCACTGCCAGCCAATACCAATACGCCTGCTGAACCAGAGGTCTCTGCGACGCCGACACAGACGTTCACACCCAGTCCAGTGCCAGCTAGCCCAACACCAGCGGCAACGGTGGCGGTGACAGCGGGCATCACGGGCAATCCCGTCGAACTCAAGGATGGGGTATGCGTGCTGATGTTTGAAGATAAAGACCAAAATCGGATTCAGGGCAGCAACGAAACGCCACTGGCGGGCGGTATGATTCAGTTGGCACAGCCCAATGGCGAAGAAGTGGCAACGCATATCACCACGGACGAAACGACGCCTTTCTGTTTTGAAGAAGTGGCGAGTGGCAACTATTTGATTACGGCTACCGCACCCGAAGGCTACGGATTGACCACACCGGCTTCTTTAACCGTCAGCGTCCAAACCGGGATTCCCTTCAGAATCACCTTTGGCGCAGCCGAAGGTGTCGAAACGGTGGTTATCCCCACAGCCGAAAATGCCAGCGTGAATGACACCACGGGCGATGATACGGGTAGCGATGTCGCAGCAGACGCACCCACCGATTTTCGCAGTGTGCTAGGCTTGGTCTTTCTGGGGCTGGCAGGCATTGTGTTAGTGGGCGGCATCGGCTTATCTCTGGTGATTCGGCGGTTATAGCTGCCAGCGAAAGGATAGAAACTTTATGAACATGTTGCGAAAATTAATGCTGGCGCTGCTGCTCATCATGCTTATCAGCAGTTTAGCACAGGCACAAACCACGGGCGGGCAAGTGTGCGTGCGCGTCTTTGAAGACCGCAATGGCGATGGACTGCGCGATGCCAATGAACCTTTTTTGACGCGGGGCGTGAGTGCTGGTTTGGCAGATATTGATAATATGATCATCCAAAGCCTTTTGCTGGATGATTCGCCGCGTAAAGCACAGGGCATCATCTGTTTTGCTGGGTTAGCCGCTGGGCAATACACCGTCACGATGACCAGCGCCGATTTTACATTTACCACGCCGGAAACCTATGTTACATCGGTGACGGAAACTGATATACCCACACCCTACGATTTTGGCACGCAACCCATTCTCACAACGGTTGCCCCGGCTGCCGATGACAGCAGCACTTTGACCGAAGCCGAACAACGGTCGCTTATCAGCAAATTATTTTTGAGTGGTTTAGGCGCGATTGTGGCATTGGCATTGATGACTCTCATCGGTGCGATTCTGTATTTCTTGTTTTTCCGACTGCCACCTGTCCCCCAAGCCACCGGGCAGTATCCGGCAGTGCGGGCAACCGGACAGTATGGTGCTGTGCCGCCGTCTACCGGGCAATTTATCCCTGTAAAACCTGCTACCGGGCAATATCCGGCAGTACAACCGGGAACAGGGCAATTTGTGCCGCCTGCCAGTGCGATGCGTCCCATAGACCCCGCTACCGGGCAGCAAGTGCGTCCGCAATTTACACCGCCATCATTCCAGTTTGATGACACACCGCCACCAGCCCAACCGGCTCCGGCAGATGATGATACGGGCAAAATGCGGGCAATCCAAATCGAAGAACCGCCTGTTAATCCTGATGATGATACGGGACGTTTTCGCCCACCAAGCAGCACCTAGAGGACAATCATCTAAATGGTAGGGCGTGATTTTTTGAACCGCGAAGAACACAAAGGACACAAAGATTTAAGTCTTCTTCTCTGTGAAATCTCGGTGTTCTCCGTGTCTCTGTGGTGAAAAGTTGCAGTATATTACAAATCTAAAACAGGCTTTCATCGCTAAAAGCTAACCGCTAAACATCAGGCATGTTGAGATGCGACGATTTACCTACAGTGTGATTATGGTGGCATGGATGCTGGTTTTGGCAGCGTGCAATCCGCAAGCCGCGCCGACACCCCTGCCAACGGCGACCTTGCCGCCGCTGCCCTCAGCGACGCCCTTTGTGCTACCGACGCTCATTCCTAGCGCAACACCGCTGCCTGTAACGCCCTCGGCAACCGCTATTATGGTTGAACCATTCGCTGGCGAAGGCATTGCCCCACCTCTAACGCTGTCACTGCCAGAAGGTTGGAATACCCATTACGATACGGTTATCTATCGGGATGTATCCGGCATTATCGAACAATCTTTGGCGCTCTATTTCGGTCCCATCACGGGCGGTTCTGGCACCATTGTCGTCTTGTGGAATTACATCGGCGTGACCACAGGCAATCCCTTTGACCCGGCATATGGGCAAGAAAATTTATGGATTGATGGGCTGCGTCTGCTGCGGCTACTGATTGTTGAAATAGGCTGCAACATCGGCACTGATGTTCAGCGCAGCTATACCATTGGCGGGTTAGCGGCGGTTGGTACCCAATGGAGCGCCGTAGATTGCCCGGAAGGCATGGCAGATACTCGTGGTTGGCTGGCTGGCATTGATGTGAATGGCACTAAGACACTATTTTATATGTATGCTGACCCTATCACTGCGATGGACACAGGCAAAAACGAACTTCAGGCGATTTTGGATAGTGTTGTTTTCCAAGTTCCTCCACCTGCTGAAATCACCGCAGAGGCGACTGTGGATGTTACCCCCGGCAACTGACACCCCACCTAACCAGCGTTTTTTGCTGGTACAGCTTGGGGATATTGGTGATTTAATCCTGACGACGCCCGCGATAGCGGCACTGCGGGCGGCACATCCCACCGCCCATATCGCCTTGTTGACTTCCAGCCATGCGGCGCATGTGATTGAAAAATCATTGATTGATGATTTGCTGGTTTTTGACCGTCGCGGTTTTAACAATTCGTTGGCATTTTTTCGTCCGGCGAATTTGCGGCGCATTGGGCAGTTACGCGCTGGCAAGTATGATACGGTGCTTTTCTTTCATCATTTTACGCTCAAATTTGGCACACTCAAATTTGCCCTCATTGCCAAAGCCACAGGCGCAGAAAAAATTATTGGGCTGGAGAATGGCAATGCTTGGTTTTTGACCGATAGCTTGCCTGATGACGGTTTTGGCGCTCGGCATCAAGCCGAATATTGGCTGGAAATGGTGGGATTAGTGGGAGCGAATGTGCAACCACAACGGGCGCGAGTCGCGTTTGATGACGGCATTTTGCCCTTAGCTGCCTATCATGGGCAGCGCGTCGTGATTCATCCGGGCAGCGGCGGGTATAGCTTGGCACGACGCTGGTCGCCAGAAGCCTTCGCCCAAGTTGCCGATACACTTCATCAGGAATTTAACGCGCAAATTGTGTTAGTGGGTACGCCGGATGATGGCGCGGAAAAAGTGTTATCTGCCATGAGCGCCCCGGCAGTGGATTTAACAGGCAAAACGACCCTCACGCAACTTGCCGACGTGCTGCGCTCTGCCGATTTATACATTGGCGCGGATAGTGGTGTTTCGCATTTAGCCGCCGCCGTCCGCACACCGATGATGGTGATTTTTGGTCCCAGCAATCATCAAGCCTATGCGCCGTGGTCGCCCGGTGGACAATTGACAATTCTCCGCAGCGCCCCAGAATGCAGCCCGTGTAGTTATGTAGGGCATTCAGTGGGATTGCGCGAAGGCTGCGCCGCCCGCACCTGCATGAAGATGGTCACGCCGGAAATGGTCTTGCATTCGGCGCGGCAAGTCCTCAAAGATGAACCTGTGAGTATCGCTGCACCGCATTTAACGCCGCACACAGACAACGATAAAATTCCGCGCTGGCAGGACACCTTGCGTTTGCTCAATATTCCCATAGACCGTATTACCTACGCCAATTGGATGGCACTCATTGAAAAATGGGTGAAACACGGCAAACGTGCTTATCATGTTTGCACGACGAATCCTGAATTTTTGGTCATGGCACGGCGCGATTCAAATTTTAAAAATATATTGCAACGCGCTGATTTATGCATCCCGGATGGTGTGGGATTGTTATGGGCAGCCCGCATTATCGGCAGCGAATTACCCCAGCGCGTCACTGGGTCAGATGGCACAGTGATTATCGCTGAACATGCTGCCAAAAAAGGCTGGCGCTTATTTTTATTGGGTGCAGCGCCCGGCATTGCGGACACAGCGGCGGCGATATTATGCGAACAATTTCCTGCACTACAAATTGTCGGCACTTATGCGGGTAGTCCGGCGTCCGAAGAAGAAGATAGCATCGTTGAAAGAATTAATGCCAGCAGCGCCGATATTCTCTTAGTGGCATATGGTGCGCCCGAACAAGACAAATGGATTGCTCGTAATTTGCCGCGTTTGCGCGTGAAAATGGCGATGGGTATTGGCGGCGCGTTGGATTTTATCGCTGGGGTTGTGCCGCGTGCGCCAGAAACGATGCGACGCTATGGCTTGGAATGGTTGTATCGCCTCTACAAACAACCTTGGCGCATTCGCCGGATGCTGCGGCTGCCGGTGTTTGTGGCGTTGGTCATCTTGCGCGGCGAAAAATGAACCAAATGTTAAACCATTTGTTCGCCTTTTGCATGGTTTTTTCGGTTATGCTTTTGGTTAAGTGTAACGATTTTGCAACAGCCAACCATCAATTGATTGCCTGTCGTTTAGTTCCGCGTTATGATTGACGATATATAAGCCCGATACACCGGGGGGATATAATGAGCGAGAAAAAATCTGACCGTACCGAAACACCCGAACAAGATCCGAAAACCGTTTGGTCAACCTTGCCCAGGTGGTTCCAAGCATTAATATTATTTTTCTGGGAAATTATCGAGCGTATTTTTACCACCATACGCTCCATCGCATTTCTAATTCTGGATACGATTCTGATGATTTTGCCATCGGTCGCCTTGACTTCCAAACGCGATGATGAGGGGTATATCCGCAAAATCCGTGACCAGATGGTGAAAATTATTCAGGGACTCGATATTGATAAATCCCAAGAGAAAATTATCCTGCAAAATTGGCTGGAACAACTCATTTGGACGAATAATCGCGCCAACCGGGAACGTAACGCCAATGAACTAATTCGCTGGTGGCAAATTATCTTGGGCGTGTTGATTCCTGTGTTGAACAGTGGCACCGGCGATCCAGAGACAAAAGTCATTGGCGACATCACTATCACGGTGTTAGTATCGTTGATTGGTATATTCGTCGCCATTCTTACCTCCATTGCCCAATTCCGGCGTCCAGAAGAACGCTGGCGGCATTATCGGCGCGTGACAGAAAATTATCAGGGTGAAATGTGGGATTTCATCGCCCTATCCGGCGAAATTTATGTGACCGAAAGTGGGCAGCGCATCACCAGCCACCGTGAAGGCTTCGTCATTTTCAACCAGCGCATGAGCAAAATTCGGCAGGATGACTTGGCGAACTTCTTTGGGGAAAACAATGTCTCCAGCAAGCCGATGGATATAGAAGAACTTAAAAAACAACTGGATGCTTACGAAAGTTTGCAGGTGCGGATACGGACGCGCCAACCGCACGTTGTCGCCTCTAGTGATGTTGCTGGCACACCGCCTACTGTCGGATGATGCCGCGTTATCGGCGGGTGCTGTTCTTCACCCGCATACGCCGTATTGTCATCATCCTGCCTTGCTGCATTGGGGATGTGGTGATGGCAACTGCTACCCTCACTGCCTTGCGGCGTGGGTATCCCCTCGCGCATATCACTTGGGCAGTTGGGGGCTGGTCGCGTCGTGCCATTGAATATCACCCCGATGTAGATGCCATTTTGGATACGGGTAGTGCCGCCAATCCAGCAAAATCGCTGACTGGTTTTGCCAAATTGGTTTATACGCTGCGGCGCGGCAAATTTGATATGGCAGTTTCGCTGGTGCGTTCCCCTCTGATGAGCCTAGCGGTCTTGTTATCCGGCATCAAAGTTCGGGTCGGGCTAGATAGCAATGACCGCGGTTTTGGCTATACCATTGGTGTTCCGGTCATTCCCACTGCTGCCATGCACGAAGCCGAAATTTATTTGGATACGGCTGTTGCGCTCGGTATCAATACTACGGGTTGTTATGCCAATCTGCCCGTTTTGCCCAAAGCCCAAAATGCCATCGAGAAAAAATTACGCGCCGAAAAAATGACAGCCCCCTATTTTGTTATCAACCCTGCTGGTGGCAGCAACCCCGGCATGATGATGGACAGCAAACGGTATCCGCCGGAAAAATGGGCAGCAATTGCCCACGCACTCGCTGATACGCTCAGTCTTAAGTTGGTGATTGTGGTGGGACCGGACGATAAGCCGATTGTGGAGGCACTGCAACAACATCTCAAAATTCCTGCCGTCGTTTTTTTGGGTAATCTCACATTTGCGGAGATAGGCGCGTTGGCAGGCGGGGCGCAGTTCTATATGGGCAATGATACCGGTTTAACCCATTTGGCAGCAGCATCTGGTACAAAAACCATTACTATTTTTGGACCGAGCGACCCCCTGCGTTACGCGCCATATACACCGCAGACATTGGCACTCTGGAAACCCGCTAAAATTAAGGAGGGTGGGGTGGTAGCCAGTGGGGAACAGGCATGGGATTGGCAACAAGATGGCATTGGTGTGGAGGAAGTTATTGAAAAAACACTTGAGTTTGTCAAAAAAGTGGAGTAAAAATCAGAATAAAACAAATTTTCGATGGATAGTTTTTACAGGAATCAAATTACAATCCACAGTGTTTGAGAGCTACAACAATACGCTAGGTATTTAGGAGATTAATCAGCAGCGGGTTCGTTCCAACCAGAAGCCGTTAAGCGATAGGTGAGATACGAATCAAGAATTTCTGAGGTTAAGTGCAGTTCGATGGAGCGTTTTTCGCCCGCTTTTAAGCCATCCGGCAGCCGTAATACCCGATACCCAGTTATTCGCCCCAGATTATCCAGCAGCATCCCCACAATTTCGACCTGCTGTAAAGAATAGGGTTGAGCATTATAGACTGTTCCAGCGAGCAAATATTGTCCATGAGGGTTTTTTTGAGAAAATTTTTCACCGAATAATGGCAGCGATAACGGAACATACGGACTGTAAGTTGGGTCGTGGGGCGAAACATCTACTGTAATAGATTCTTCGTACAGCTTTTGATAATCCGTAAAACGGGCATGATACGGGGCATAGCTATCGGGCGGCAACACACGCTGTTCAGATAGAGCCGTTTTGATAAATGTGCCATCATCCGATGAAACTTGAATATCCACTTGGATATTTTCAATAGGCACATCCAAAGAATTATATATTCGTCCCACACACATCAGATGATGGGCGGGATTATCATAGCATGTTGGCTTTTCTAGGATGAGCGATGATTTAGGAATGCCCACTATATCAGTGCTAGCTGAGGTTGGAACTATCGGTGGCGGCACAACCGTATATAAAGGTTGTGGTGTCCATATCGGGGCTGCCGCATAAACAGGTGTCATCAATGGCACACTGTATTCGACCTCACGGGTGCTGCGTTGCAACAAATACCAACCTATCATGAGCAGTACCGCACTGCACATGAATAGCAACAACCAGCCCGGTTGAATCACGGATGCCACAATATGCCTCATTTCACGCGATGCTGCTAAAATTATACTCTGAATAGTCTAAGGAAAGCTATAAGATGTCCGCTGAAATTTTGAAGTTAGCTGAACAAGTTGGACACTATTTACGTGAACAGCACATGACGATTGCCGCCGCTGAATCATGTACAGGCGGCTTGCTGATGAGTTATTTGACTGACGTTTCTGGTAGTTCGGCATATGTGATGGGTGGTATTGTTAGTTATAGCAATGCTGCCAAACACCAATTGCTCGGCGTGCAAGAGGCAACATTAATACAGTATGGCGCAGTGAGCGAACAAACCGCGCATGAAATGGCAACCGGGATTCGGCGGGTGCTGCAAACGGATATTGGCGTGAGCATTACAGGCATTGCCGGTCCCGGGGGTGGCACGCCCGAAAAACCAGTTGGATTGGTTTATATTGGTTTAGCAACAGCCGATGATGTGCGCGTGGAACGCTACCAATGGTCAAGCGATAGAACGGGTAACAAATTAGCCAGCGTCGTCGCCGCGCTGCACTTGGTCTTGTCCTTGGCGCAATAATGCGTTTCGATATAGCATCTTAGTGTGTGTGCCGCCGACACCATTCGTCATGACGAATACCATAGGTCAAGGTATCCCACCAACGCCCATTAAAATATTGCGAGTCATGCGAACACGCTTCAAGACGCATCCCCAGATGTTCGGCGACACGAATGCTGGCAATATTTTCGTTGATGATGTCATCGGCAACGATGCGTTTTAAACCAAGCGTCTCAAAACCAAACGCCAGCACCTTTTCAGCAGCTTCAGTGGTATAACCTTTGCGTTGATACGGCATTCCCATCAGATAACCAATTTCACCTTGCCGCTGTGAGTGGCTGTGAATCGTCAGGTGGATTGACCCAATGGCAAACGCCGGATTTTCGCGTAATGCAATGGCGAGGTAATAGTAGCTGCGGGGGTGGGGACGTTGTTCAGTAATCATCCATTTGACCATCTCACGAAAGTGCATGGCATCCGGCGGGCTATACGGCTCATAGCGCCGATTCTGGGGCGCTAGCCCATGTTCTAACAATGCTGGGGCATCTTCTAAAACAATCTCGCGCAGCAGCAACCGCGCACAATAAATTTCCATAACGCCACTACCTTAAACTTGTGAGGGTGTAAAAAGGTCGAGCATAGCATTCAATGGCAGTTATCGTAACAAACCGTCATGTCAATTGATTGTACTCCTTTTTTTCTATTTATAACACAATATTTCAATCAGAATCAAAAACGCAGGTCTCAATTGCCTGCGTTTTGGTGTCAATACCTATCAGAGCGTTTTTAGAGCAACGATCTTTTGCCACTAGCACGGTCTAAATGTGCCATAAATTCTTTGCGGAGTTCGCGGTCTTGCTTAAAGATACCGCGGAAAGCGGTGGTGGTCATGCCGCTGTGGAGTTTTTCGACACCGCGCATCATGCTGCACATGTGAATGCCATCCATCGCCACTGCCACGCCTTTTGCGCCCAAAATTTCTTCCACAAATTCAGCGATTTGCTGTGTCAGGCGTTCCTGCACTTGCAAGCGACGGCTGAACATGTCCACAATACGCGGAATTTTGGAGAGACCAATCACTTTTGTGCCGGGAATATAGGCGACGTGGGCATGACCCATGAAGGGCAGCATGTGATGTTCGCACAGGCTGAAATATTCAATATCACGCACAATCACCATATTATCATCGTATTCCACATCAAAGACGGCATTATTGACCAGTTCTGCCGGGTCGGTGCGGTAGCCACTTAGTAATTCTTCATACGCATTGGCGACACGTTTGGGGGTTGCCAGTAACCCTTCCCGATTGGGGTCTTCGCCAACTGCTTCCAATATTTGTGTGACAGCCGCTTTGATTGCGTCTTTATCCACCGAGGGATAATTCAGTTCGTATTTTGCCAGAAAATCGGCATCGCGCAGGTGGGCGTCCATTTCTGTTTCGCCAACCACCACAAATTCTACTTCGCGGGTATCGTGGTCATGACCATGATGCCCATTGCCGTTGCTGGGGTGGTATCCATTGCCATTAAAACGTGAATTCGTCATCATTGTTTTCCTTAGAAGTGTCCATAGTCCAAAATTAGTGTACTGGCAAAGCGACACTCGCTATCACACACCTGAATGTTGCCATTCGTTAGTGAGCCTAGCCTTAAAAGTGGATGACAGAACGCTGTTCCTAAAGCATTCTTCACACAATGTTAAAGTGGCAGGATGTCATCGCGCCGCTTTAACCCGGGTTTATTCTGGAAGTGCGTCGCAATCTCTTTCATCTTTTTCTTCGTCACTGGATGAATAAAATCAGGCGCAATATCTGCCAGTGGGATGATGGCATGAGCATGGTTGAGAATATCGGGATGGGGCAATGGGGCAACGATAGATTGGCTCACTTCATGGTTAAACAGCAGGATGTCCAAATCTAATGTCACGATTTTGGATTTGTTCCCATCGGCATCAAACCGCACTCGCCCACACGTCGCTTCAATTTGACGTAAACGCCGCTGCAAAAATTCCAGAATCACAAACGTCTCAATAAAAATTGCAGCATTTAGGTAATGCGGGTCATCAGCACTGCCGCCCACTGCCAACGTTTCATAAACTGGGGAAACCGTCACAATGTTGAAGTATTCCCCGAGTATTTTGACCCCTAATTGCAGATTCTTTTCAGGCTCATGGTTTGAACCTGCCAGAATATAGACATCATTAAGTTTAGCCATCTTTCGTCCGCACGCATAAGAAACTAATAAAAAGACACAGGTCTTTTCACTATAGCAGAAAAGTGTTGGCGATACATAAATATCTTGCCTTTCCCTAAACAGGTGATGGTGTGTGTTATCTATATCAACGGAATTGATTCGTGGCGTAGATGTATAAAAGACTAAAACAGGGGGTGCTAAGTTTAAGCAGAAGGTTCTGTTATTGGCTCATGTGTGCTATAACTAACGGCATTTCCAAGCGATAATTACTTTTTAAGGAGTGCGCTTATGTTCTATCAGCCGGCTGATAGTTTAACGCTGGATAACTTAGAGGCTCTCAAAGTTTATTTTGACCCGCTGCGAATGCAAATTGTTCAAGAAATTTCGCATCAGTGCAAAAATGTTCATGAAATTGCCGAGGCGCTGGAGGTACCATTCACGCGCTTGTATTATCACATCAAAATGTTGGAGAAACATGGCATTATTCAGGTGGTAGAAACGCGGGCAATGTCTGGGGCAGTAGAAGAAAAATATTATCAAATCGCGGCAAAACAATTTATTGTAGACCGGTCTTTGCTGACGCTGGCAACTACCGAAGGGCAAAATCCGGCATTGGATATTTTGCTGGAAACGATGCTGCGCGAAACAGGCGAGAATATCCGCCGCAGTGTGCGCGAAGGCAACATTGATTTAAAAACCACCGCGCCTGACCCAGCAGCATTGATGATTCGGCGCGGTGTTTTGCGCCTGAATCGGGAACAAGCGACCCAGTTATATCAGGAGTTGGAAGTGCTGATGAACCGCTATGTGAGTGTGGAAACAGCGCGGCACGACCAATATTATGAGATTCTCATCGGTTTGTACCCCGTGTATGTTCCCACACCGCAACCACAAGATGATGAAGAAGAATTGGGGTAGCGACGGTTTATTGAATTCAATTTTTCTGTAGGGACACGGCGTGCCGTGTCCGACTCATTTTTGCAATCAATTCCACCAATTCACCCTTACGTTACCAGCCCTTTGGTGACGCGCATGAACATGGTTTCGAGGTCTTTTTCTTCTTCTTGGAAACCCATCACCTGTACCCCGGCTGACATCAAATTTTGGTTCAGTGCCGCGACTTCATCATCAGTGCCTGCAAAATCCACACGCACGCGGTAGCGCCCGCCTTTGGGCGTGATGATTTCGGCTTTCACCACGTCGCGTATGCCCAAGACCAATGATTTCACTTTTTCGGCGGCTTCATGGTCTTTGAGGCTGATGATAATTTCGCGGGTTTCCATGAGTTGGCGCTTCAGTTCGTCGAGGCTGCCTTCCATGATAATTTGCCCGGCTTCGATAATGCCGATGTGCGAACAAATATCTTCTACATCTGCCAGAATATGCGACGAGAAAAAAATCGTCTTACCCATGTTCGCTAATTCACCCAACAATTCGCGGATTTCCACACGGGCGCGGGGATCTAGCCCAGAAGCCGGCTCATCCAGAATCAACACCTGCGGGTCATGTGCCAGCGTACGGGCTAACGAGAGGCGCTGTTTCATGCCACGGCTGAGTTTGTCCACCATATCATCTTTGCGATGCGCCAAGTCCACCAATTCCAGCAGATCACCCACCAAGCGGCGGCGGTCACTTTCTGGGATGTCATAACAGGCGGCAAAAAAATCCAGATATTCCCACACGCGCAAATCTTCGTAGACACCAAATTCATCGGGCATATAGCCAATTGCCCGCCGCACTGCCCGCCTATCGGTCAGAACAGAATGCCCGGCAACGAAGGCTTCGCCCACTGACGGGCGGGTGAGGGTTGTCAAAATTCGCATGGTGGTGGTTTTGCCCGCGCCATTGGGTCCCACAAAGCCATAAATTGACCCGGCAGGTACATGAATATTGACACCGCGCAGCGCATCAAAGCTGCCAAAATGTTTTTTCAAATCCCGCGTTTCGATAATAAAGTCCATCCGTGTCTTTCCTCACAACAACCAATCTTTCGCCCTCATTATAACGGACTTTATGGGCGGAACGGGTGAAAATTTTTAATGATTTTGTGCTGATTTGTCCCGCGCTAGTTTAGGATGAGCAAATCGGCAGATTGTCCAACACGCCGTAACGCTGCCGTTCTAACGCCGTTAAATCGCGTACCAACCGCGAACAAGCATACGCAATCACGTCTTCAAACCGGACAAAATGAAGGCGAGCTGTAGAATCATTGCTGGCTGTGACGATAAAACGACCATCGGAACTAAACGCCACATGGTTCACATCGGCAATGTGTCCCGGCACGACACGCAGCATTTCCCCAGTGGCGACCTCCCAAATCCGCGCTGTTCTATCGGCGGCGGCGGTTGCTAACAGACTCCCATCGGGGCTAAATACTGCGTTGAATATGGTGCTGGTATGCCCGGTCATCGTCCGAATGATGGTCTGATTAGTGGCATCCCACAAATAGAGATTATCGCCGGAGACGGTTGCAATCAGCCTCCCATTTGGGCTAAAAACAGCATTGATGACTAAATCGTTATGATTGAGCGTGGCAATGAGGCTACCATCGGTTGCATCCCAAATTTTCGCAGTCCCATCATAGCTGCTAGACAGAATTTGGCGACCATCAGGGCTATAATTCACGCTGTTGACAAATGCATCATGCGTCATCTGGAATAACTCACGCCCAGTATTGATGTCCCATACCCGGACGGTGCCGTCATCGCCCCCAGAGGCAAGCCGGGTGCCATCGGGGGAAAAACGAACCCCCAAAATAGCATCACCATGTCCCACAAAATCTTGGAGGATTGCGCCATTTTCAGGATCGAGCAGCAGCAGCATCCCAGCATCACCGCCGATTGCCAAGTAACGCTCATCGGGGCTAAAATCCAGCACAAGTCCGCCGCTTCTTAGGTCTATTTGCCCGGTCTGCTCACCAGTGCGAGTATCCCAAGAGCGTAAGGTTTTATCTGTGCTAATGGTCACCAGTTGAGTATCCTCCGACCAAAATACGCTATCGTAAATGCCTTCCGTGTGACCTTTTAACTGGACATTATAGGAATATAACGACCATAAACGGACAGTACCATCATCGCTGGCAGATACGATCCATACACCATCTGGTGAAAAATTGGCTTGTTGAACAAGGTTGGTATGCCCACTCAGGACACCGGACAGACCGGTGCTAAAGTTAGTGTATGCAATTGAACCGCTGGCATCGGAAATCAGCAGAATATCCCCCGCTGGATTAAAGGCTAAATCCTGTGGGAAAGCCGACATGAGCCGAGCCTGCCCAATAGGTTCGCCATTTGCCGGGTCATAAATCCGTACCGATAAATCGCGGCTGGCAGTTAAAAGCATACTATTATCCGGGCGATACATCACATCAGTAATAAAATTCAGATGGTCGTGCAGTTGATACAAAATGTCTCCAGTCGCTGCATCCCACACAATCACCACACCAGCACCATCCCCAGTTGCGATTTGGGTTTCATCTGAACTAAACGCCGCTGCGAGTACCCAATAGGTATGCCCCGTGAAAGTCTGAGCAAGCGTGCCTGTCGTTAAGTCCCATAAGCGTACCAACCCATCATTGCACGTTGTCAGCAGTATTTGACTATCGGAGCGAAATAAAACATTGTTCACTTGGGCAGGATGTTCTAATGTAAATAAAATTTCACCAGTGGTACTATCCCACACTTTGGCGGTGCCGTCGGCGCTGGCGGTTGCCAGCCAAGTGCCATCCGCATTAAGGGTTGTATCCCACAGAACATTGGTGTGTCCAGCAAATTCGCGTAAGATTTCGCCTGTATTCCCATCCCAAAATCGCGCAATGCCATCATCACTGCCCGTCACAATCCATTCCCCATTGGGATGAAAAAGAGCATTTTCGACGGATGCATCATTGGCTTGCAATGCGTCTGCTGTATATAGACGGTCTAAGGCTTTGTTTAAGACGGTATCCAAAAATGGACTGTAACCGCCTTGTGCTGCCCGAATCGCTAATAAGGCAACAGTTTCGGCATTGCCCGTGTCTATCAAATCATTGGCAGCCGCCGCCAATCGCAGCGATTCAAGACGCCGCTGCCCTTCCTCAACTTGTTCCGCCACTGCCGTTAGTGTTGGTGGATAGGGTGTAAGGGTCGCGCCGATATTGCTCATTTGGGTTTCAGCGATATTCGCCAGTTGGCGTGCCACCTCAATATCTTGCGCCGCTGCTGTGAGCGTTGGCGGATAGGGTGTGAGGGTCGCGCCGATATTGCTCACTTGGGTTTCAGCGATATTCGCCAGTTGGCGTGCCATCTCAATATCCTGCGCCGCAGCGGTGAGGGTCGGCGGATAGGGTGTGAGGGTCGCACCGATAATGGCGCGTTCTGTGGCAGCGACATCGGCTTTATATTCAGCCGTTACTTGAAATGCGACTGCTGTCGCCGCTTGGTTTTGGGCTTCTCCTTCCGCCGCTATTGCCGTCGCCGCACTATTTGCCGCCAATTCTGATTCGGCAACTGCCGCCTGTGTTCGGTCAATGCTCACCAACACTGCCCCCAACGCCAATACAATCAGGACTGCCAGAATGCCGGATGCCATCGTTAAGCGTCGCAGCAAAAGCCGCCGCCTATTTTCAAACGCCCGACTTTCCTCAACATATTGACGCTGCAATGGGGTAGGGACGGGAACTTTTTTCTCAGTATCGGCGGTTTTCAACCAGGTTTCGTTATGGGTGATTTCATCCCCGTTCAGCAAAAAACTAGGGTTGGCTTGTTGCGATTGCCATTCTAATGCTTGTACCTCAAGGCGCGTATGCTGGCGAATATGTGCCAAATCAGTATCCAGAATGGCACTAATTTCCTTGAGTTTGGCATTAAAATCATCATCAGGCTTGCAAAAAATCCAGTTGATGCTGCTAATTTTATTCCAGTTTTCCTCAGCCAACTTCAGGGCATCACGACTCCCCATCATCTGCCGCAAATAATCATCGGCTTCAATACGCGCTTGAATCATCGCAAATGAATTATCTTTTTCTGGGTCAAGATGAAAAATCGGGATGAGGCGTTTGTGATGCTGGTAAGCATGTTCAATTTCCAAATGGCAGACGGGCGAACCCAGCGCATCGGGAGTCATAATCAACAGAAAATTATCCGATGTTTCAATCCCACGCGAAATTTCATGCCACCAATCAGACGATAAGGGTATATCCTCCCAATCCATCCAGACATCACGCCCTTGTGAGGCAAATGCCTGATGGAGCTTACGCCCAAATTCAGTATTTTTGCGAGAATATGAAATAAAAATATTTGGCATGAGGATACCTATAATAGGTTAGGAAAGGGTTGTGTTTGATTATAGCTGTAAATGAGTTAGTAGTAAAAAAAAAGGTGTGGAAACATAGGATAATTACTTCAAAATCAAAAATGATTTCATAAAAATAACGAGCAAATTCTATCGTATTATGGGGTAGAGACACGGCATACCATGTCTCTACGATTTTTGAAACAAATTCTCTATTTACGATTGCGGTGGACGTTCTGGCAAGACACCCGGTTGTTTAAGAACATCACAGATTTGCCCGCTGCTCTCCGTGAGACCATAAAAACGGCGTTCCTCCTCGCTCAAATCCCGAATCAACACGCTGCACACCAAATCTATGAGTTGATGAAAATCGGCTTTCCAGAAGCGCACTGTTCTATCGGCGCTGGCGGTGACAATATCCTCTCCGTCGGCGCTGAAATCCACTGCATAGACCGCGCCATCATGCCCCTCAAAAATCCGCACTGCCCGCTGCTGTGCCACATTCCACATGATAGTAGTGGTATCGTTGCTGCCTGTTAAAATATAGGTGCCATCGGAGCTGAATGCCACAGAATTAATATTGCCAATATGCTGTTGCAGAATCCCAATTGATTCACCCATCTCCACATCCCAAATGCGGGCAGTGCCATCATAGCTGCCTGTCACCAAGAGTTGGCTATCGGGGCTAAAGGCAACCGAACTAACCGTATCAGTATGTCCTTCTAGCACGCGCACCGTTTCCCATGTGGTTGTATCCCACAAGCGCACCGTGCCATCCACGCTGCCGCTGGCAAGATAGGCATTGGAACGGCTAAAACGCGCCGCAAAAACTTCGGCAGTATGTCCACTCAGGGTATGCAATGCCGACCCTGTTGCCACATCCCAAATGATAATAGTCTTATCATCGCTGGTGGTGGCTAAGAGGGTGGCATCCAGATTAAAACTGACGCTGTTGACCGGAGCCTGATGCCCTTGGAACACGCGAATCGTTTCACCAGTGGCAATATCCCACAAGCGGGCTGTGCCATCCAGTGAGGCACTGACGATTTGGCTGGCATCCGGGCTGAAAGTGACATTATAAACCACGCCACTATGCCCACTCAAAACCCGGCTTTGACGAGTTTGTTTATCCACAATTGTGATATTGCTATCACCACCCGCCACCGCCAAATAGCGCCCATCACGGCTGAAACGCGCTGCATACACAATGTCTTCAAACGGCGGGAGTTTGAGCGCATCAAAATTATCCACTAAGCGCCATACGCGCAGCGTGCCATCGCTGCTGGCACTCACAGCGGCTTGCTCATCAGAACTCCAATCGGCATAATTCACGGCGTCGGTATGCCCCGCAAGAACCCGTATATTTTCATAAGTGCTGGTATTCCATATCTGAACCGTGTTATCCGCGCTAGAAGTAAGGATTTTTGTGCCATCCTTATTAAAAATAGCGCCGTAAACTGCTCCTGTATGCCCGTTAAAGATGTGTTTTTCCTTGCCAGTAGCGACATCCCATAACCGGAATGTGGTATCGGCACTGCCCGTAACGACTAGCGTGCCATCCGGGCTAAAATCAGCATCATAAATCCAATCATCATGCCCAGCCATCACATGGCGCGTTTCCCAAGTGGTTAAGTCCCACAAACGTCCCAGTGCATCATTCCCGACTGTAAAGAGCAGTTGTCCATCTGGGCTGAAAACCACAGTATTTACCGAACCTTGATGCGCCTCCAGCACGCGCAGCATCTCCCCGGTGGCAATCACCCATATACGCACCATACCATCATCCGCGCCTGTTACCAGCCATTCGCCATTAGGACTAAAATTCAGCGTCCCTACCACGTCGGGATGTTCCAAGACTCGTGCGGTTTCCCAAGTGCTGGTATCCCATAATTTGAGCGTGTTATCCGCGCTGGCGGTTGCCAAATAACGCCCATCTGGGCTGTAACCCATATCCCAAATCAAGCCTGTATGAGCATCCAATGTTTGCAGCAGTTCGCCACTGGCAATATCCCGAACATATAATTTGCCGCTGTCTGTCCCACTCACAAGGCGCGTGCCATCCGGGCTGTAATTCACTACTGTGACGCCGCCATCATCATCATAGAGCGCCGCAGTATGAATATTGGGATAGGATTGTTCCAAAATATTGAGTGCGTTGGGGGAGATATTGATAGGCAGCGTATGGAGTGCTAACAAGGCGGCAGTTTCTGGGTTGCCGGGTGGATTCGCCAGAATATCATTGGCTTTTGCCAGCAGGTTTTGTGCTGCTAAACGTTCTTGTTGTTGTTCAATTTCGACGGCAACAGCGGTTAAAGTCGGCGGATACGGCGTTAGTGTAGAGCCGATAATAAAAACATCAGTCGCGGCGGCTTGAGCTTGGGCTTGGGCAGCATCGGCGCGGTTCTGCGCGACATTGGCTTGATTCACAGCAGCAATCACTGCGATGAATGCGACCACAATCATAATCCCCAAAATTGCCGATGCAATCGTCAGGCTGCGTAAAATACGTTTGCGGGCAGATTCGGCTTGGCGGCTATCTTTGATATAGTCTTGTTGTAGCTGCGTGGGTGCTGGCGATTTTTTGGCGTCAACCGATGCTTTTAACCATGTTTCGGCGGCGGCAATTTCATCGCCCACCAGCAAAAAACTACGATTTTTCTGCTGATGATCCCATTCCAACGCCTGCACCTGCAAGCGCGTATGCTGCCGCACATGCGCCGGGTCAGTATCAATCACATCAATCATGTTCTTGAATTTGACATGAAAATCATCTTCTGAACGAAAATAAATCCAGTTTAAGCTGCCTAGCACATCCCAATTTTCTTCCGAAAGTTTACGGGCATCCCGATCACCCATCATTTTTCGCAGGTAATCATCGTTTTTAATGCGCTCAACCACCAAATCAAACGATTTGTCTTTTTCCGGGTCACGGTGAAACAGTGGGATAATGCGCTTGTTTTGTTCGCGGGCATATAAAATTTCCAATTGGCAAACAGGTGAGCCAATCGAATCGGGACTCATAATGAGGACAAAATTATCGGCGGCTTCTATCCCTTTACAGATTTCTGTCCACCAGTCTGATGACAGCGGAATATCTTCCCAATCCATCCATACATCCCGCCCTTGCCCAGTGAGGGCGGTATGAAGTTGTTTTCCAAATTCCAAATCACGGCGCGAGTACGAGATGAAAACGTTGACCATTTTTCCCTCACAAACATCTTCATGGACAATGATGGCGATTCAATTAAAGCACACGGCTAAATCTTGCACAATCTTTCAAAGCAGGCAACCATCGTTAAGTTATAAAATTGTAAGGTCAAGAATTGATTTTGGTTGATAAAGGTTTGGGAAAAGAGCGTGTTAGCCCTTAAAACCAAGGACTTGCTGCTTTTTCTGGCGTGTATGATTAGCTGTGCTACACTAAAGACAAGATATACCCATGCAATGCAAAATTAGTCAGGATAGTCGCGGGAATGATGACCGAATCATTT
Source organism: Anaerolineae bacterium (assembly GCA_022842885.1). Classification (GTDB taxonomy): domain Bacteria; phylum Chloroflexota; class Anaerolineae; order Aggregatilineales; family Phototrophicaceae; genus JALHOR01. The sequence continues at coordinate 35,985 of JALHOR010000013.1, read as the reverse complement.
TATCTCGTATTGGCAACGATTATTATCATTGGTTTGTTATTGATGCTGCCTGTTGCCCGCCGTCAGCGGCATTCGCCAAGTGTCACTGTCTTCATGGTATTGTTAGTGCTGGTCGCGGCATGGGTTTTTTTGGTGTGTTTAGAATTTGTCCAGTTGGGTACCCCGCTGGCACTGCTATGGGGCAAAGCCAAATATATCGGTGTGGTCATTGCACCTGTGGCATGGATCGTTTTTACGCTGCGTTATGCAGGTGGCAAACCGGAACTTCATGGCGTTCACATTGGGCTGCTATTGGTCTTGCCAGCAATTACACTGGCAACGCTAGCGAATGATGCGGCGGTGCTTGACAATACGATTTTCCGGTTGATTGATCCAATGCGACTCAGTACTATCCCAACGTGGATAGCTGTGATTTATGTGATTCAGACAATTTATGCCTATTTTCTGGTACTGGCAGGCGGCTATATTTTGCTGCGAATGGCAATTGATTCCCCCGTGTACCAATCGGTGCAACGTATCACTATCCTCATTGCCATTATCCTGCCTCTAGGTGCCAACATCATCTCTAATTTTGGGCTATCACCGTTTGCAGGTGTGGACATCACGCCGCTGGCATTTGCTATCTCACTGCTGCTGATCGCGCCATTAGCACTATCCGATAACAGTGCCGCCATTCAGGTCTTCGCACCGGAGACCTTGCTCAACAAATTGCCCGATGGGGTTATCGTCTTAAATCAGGACAATCGTGTTCTCATGGTCAACCCGCCGTTGACACGCTTACTCAAGCAGGATGCCAAAACCCTGCTTGGGCAACCTATCCAAAAATTTATTCCAATGGAGTGGCTAGGCGGTTTGGACGAAGAAGACACCGGACGCATCTATGACTCATTTTTGCTGAATGAACATTATCTGGAAGTGTCCCGCGCTCCACTGCGCGATAAACAGGGCAAGTTGAAAGGGCGCTTAATTTCCCTGCGAGATGGCACTGCCCGTAAACAGACCGAAGTTGCCCTCCACGCCAATGAACGCCGCTACCGGGCGCTGTTTGAAAATAGTCATGATGCTATTTTCATCGTGGATTTGGATGGGAAAATTTTGATTGCCAACACCCAAGCTGCCGACCTTATGCAGATGGATGTAGACGACCTGATTGGTACACCGACCCAACATTATTTAAAATCCAATCAAGTTGCCAATCACATCACACGCCAGCAGCAACTTTTGAATGGTGACACACTGCCCGTTTACGAACAGACTTTTGTACGCCCGGATGGCTCTAACATTTTGACTGAAGTCAATCTCACGTTAGTGCGCGATACTGCCGGAAAACCGCTGCACTTGCAAATGATTGTGCGTGATATTCGTCAACGTAAACAGAATGAACACTTGCTGAATCAACGTTTGGAACAATTTGCGGTGCTGCGCCAAGTGGAAACCGAAATCAACAGTACGCTTAATATTGAGCAAGTGGGCAAATTTGGGCTGGCGGCAGCGATGCACCTCAGCGGTGCTGATGCCGGCTTCATCGCACTCACTCGTGAAGAAACGGTCACGATTACGGCAGTGAGTGGTGAATTTTCGCCAGCTATTGTAGGGCAGGTGCTGCGTTACGATACCGGGATTGTGGGGCGGGCGCTGCTAAACCAAGAACCAGAATTGATTTTGGATGTTAGGGCTGACCCTGATTATCACGAAGATATTCCCACCACCCGCGCTTTGCTGGCTTTCCCCCTAATTTCACATGAACGTTTGGTGGGTCTCCTCAACCTAGAAACTGCCGACCCAACCCGCTTTAATCATGATATTGTCGAGTTTATCCAACTGATTGTGGGGCGCTTGGCAGTTGCCGTAGAAAATGCTCATTTGTATGCCTACGCCACCCAGCAACTTCAGGAAACCCAAGCCTTGAATCAACGGTTGGAACGATTGCAACAAACGCAACGCGATATGATTCGCATTGCCAATCATGACCTGAAAAATCCATTGTCAGTATTGTTGGGCTATCTTGAAATTTTCCATATGGACAGAGAAAAATTCGAGCCGTTGTATCAGGAAGCGGTAGATATGATGCGGCGCTCTGCTGACCGTATGAACCAGATTATGGATGATATTCTTACGCTGGAACGGATTGAACAACGGGCAACAGGTGGCACCTATACGCGCTTAAACGTACTCACATTGGTGCAGCAAGCCATGCGCGAATATCAACCGCAAGCTGCCGCCAAGTTGTTGAATTTTCAGCTAGAAAATCCCACACTTGTACCGGAATCGGTTATCGGGGATGCGGCTGAATTATATGAAGCCATCGTTAATTTTATTAGCAACGCCATCAAATATACGCCTGAAGGTGGCAGTGTAACCGTCCGCTTGGAAGAAAGCGGCGAGACCTTGCGGTTTGAAGTGCAAGATACCGGTTATGGTATCCCCGAAGAACAACAGGCACATTTATTCCAGCCCTTTTTCCGCGCTGGCAGTGCCGCCACGCGCGAGATTGAAGGCACTGGCTTGGGTTTGCATCTTGTCAAAAATATTGTCGAAAGACACGGCGGCACGGTGCATTTCCGCAGTCTCTATGGCAAAGGCAGCACTTTTGGCTTTCAACTACCACGCCAAACCACACCCTAATCCCAGCTTGCCCAACCAACCCAACATTTGCCAAGTACTCATTTTTCCATAATTGAGAACTTTCTGTCACACGCTGTTCAAAAAGCGGCTATAATAGAAATAGTTTTTGTTATTTTGTTACGGGATTATTATCGAATGTTACCATCGCCTGCCCCAACGTACTATCAAGAGGGTCATCCTATGTTTCACCAGCAACTGCTCGCTGCCACCGGGCAGGCATTCCTAACGCTGCATCTTGGCACCCGCCACATTTTGACTGCCACCCCCAATACCGCAGCCCTTTTAGAAGTATCTCCGGCAAAACTGCTCACCCTAGATTTCTTCAACATCATCCATGCCGACCATCAAGATACGTTACACATGTTGTTCCAACAAGCGGCGGCAGGGCATATCTTGGGCGAAGATTTTGTGCTGGCATTTGACGAAAGTCGCATGATTCGCCTGACCGTGATGCCCTCATCCGAAGCACCCAACCAGTTGCACATGCTCATCCAAGATATTACGCCACAATATCAGAATGAATGGCGGCTGCGGGCGCTGTTAAATGCCCTGCCGGATACGATTGTGGTACAGACAATGGATGGGACATATACAGAAATTCATCGCAGCCCCACGGAAACACCGGGTATCCCCACTGCGGCAGTAGTTGGGCAGAATATCCGCGAACTGGATTTACCCAAACCGGTGATTACGCAAGTATTGGCAACCTTGGCACAAGCACAAGCGGATGATGAACTGCAAACCTTTGATTATGAATTAGAAGTAGATGGTGAAAAACACTTTTATGAAACGCGCATGGTGGCGTTAAACCATGAAGAAGTCATGAGCCTCATCCGCGATATGACGGCACTCAAACGGATTCAGGAAGAACTCAGCCACCACATTGAAGATTTAACGCTGCTGCGCCAAATAGAAGGTGAAATTTCTGACAATATTAATATTGATTATGTGTTGCAATTAACGTTAGATGCAGCAGTGCGTTTGGGCAATGCCACGGCTGGTTTTATCGCCTTATCTAATGATGAAAATGAATATCAAATTACCCCCATGATTGGGGATTATGATGTAGATAAAGTGCAGCGCGTCCTCAAGCAATCCAGTACATTATTGGCGCAAACCATGTTCGACCAAAAACCGCGCCTTTTCCAAAATGTGTATCAGACGCCCGGCTATGTCGAACTTTTGACAGGCACTTGCGAACTGATTCTGATTCCGTTGGTGTATCAAGAGCGTTTGTTGGGGTTGCTTAACTTAGAATCCAAAATTCCGGGGCGGTTTACGCAAGAGACATTCCAATTTTTGCGCTTGCTGACTGGTCGCATCGCCGCGATGTTGGATAATGCCAATCTGTATCGCAAAACACGCCACCAATTATTAGAGATGCAAACGCTTTACAACCATGTTAGCAAATTAGAACAACTCAAAACCGACATGATTCGCATCGCCAGCCACGATTTGCGCTCGCCCTTGACCAGCATGAAGGGCTTTTTGGATATGTTACGAACCGATTTGAAAGCCGTGCTGACCGAGAAAAATATCAAATATATGGATTATATTGCTGAAGGCATTAAGCAGATGCAGCAGATGGTATCGGGTATTTTATCGCTAGAACGCATTGAACAAATGATGGTGCAAAACACCAATAGTATCTTTGATTTGGTAGGGTTAGTGCGCGAGACATTTGATAAACATCAATCTATGGCGCATCGTAAAGACCAGACTTTGGCATTGATGATTCAACACCAACCGCTTCCCGTAGATGGGGATATTTTCCAATTGCGCGAAGCCATCGCCAACCTCATCCACAATGCCATCAAATACACCCCAGAGGGCGGTACGATTACGGTATCTATTGAAAAAGTCGGGGAAAAAGCCATTTGCCGCGTTCAGGATACAGGCTATGGTATCCCAGTGGCACAACAAAAAAATCTGTTTAAGCCTTTCTTCCGGGCGAAGACCAAAGAAACCCAAAATATCGAAGGCACGGGGTTGGGGCTGCACTTGGTCAGGAATATTGTAGAACGGTCGGGCGGGGAAATGTTCTTCAAAAGCGAACCCGGTAAAGGCAGCTTATTCTGGTTTGAAGTGCCATTGTCTAACCCGGTTGCTAACCCAGAAAAAAGTATTGGTGGCAAGTAAGCCAGCCCAATCAATAAACCACCTGATGACATGCGCTTGGTAGGAACACCGCCTGCCCGTGACTGCGTTGTTAAACAACAATAAAGCCTTTCAAGAGTGGCTGTACTTTTTAGGGAAGACTGATTATAGTTTTTACTCGTCAACAATCCTACTATAGCGAGACCCTATGATTCCTTTCAATAACCTTAATCCTATCTACGATATGCTGCGCGATGAGATGAATGAAGCGGTACAGCGTGTCTTGCGGAGTGGTTGGTATATTTTAGGTCCAGAAGTAGAAGCCTTTGAAGCAGAATTTGCGGCTTATCACGGCGGCGGATATACCGTCAGCGTTGCAAATGGCACTGATGCCATTGAATTAGCCCTCAAAGCATATGATATTGGGCGCGGGGATGAAGTTATCACGGTATCGCATACGGCACAACCCACCGTGAATGCTATTGAACAAACTGGCGCAACCCCGGTGCTAGTGGAAGTTCTGGAAGACACCTATACCATAAGTCCAGCAGCCGTTGAAGCGGCTATCACACCTCAAACCAAAGCCATCATCCCCGTTCATTTGTATGGACAAACAGCGGATATGACCGCGTTGAAACAACTTGCCGATAAACATTCGCTCATTCTGGTGGAAGATTGCGCCCAATCGCACGGCGCAAAACATCATGGCGCTCTGGCAGGTACGATGGGACATATTGCCGCCTTTAGCTTTTACCCCACCAAAAATTTAGGCGCATTCGGTGATGGTGGTGCTATTTTCACCCATGATGCCAATATTGCAGCACGGTTAAAACGCCTCCGCAACTATGGGCAAGCCTCTACCTATCATTATGTTGAAAAAGGCGTGAATAGCCGTTTGGATGAAATGCAAGCCGCCATTTTGCGCGTGCGGTTGGCACATCTGGACGAACACAATACCAACCGCCAAGCCATTGCCCAAATTTATAATACTGCCCTAGAGGGTGTGACGCGCCCATATACCGCGCCCAATCATGAACATGTCTATCACCTGTATGTTATTCGTTATCCTCACCGCGATAAATTGATGCAGCAATTGCAAGAGCAGGGCATTTCTACCAAGATTCATTACCCCGCACCCGTGCATTTACAGCAACCGCATATTGATACGTTTGGCACGACCGATTTGCCCCTCACAAAACGTATTACAGAAGAAATTGTGTCGTTACCTTTGTATATCGGGATGAAATCACAAGATGCAGAAACCGTTGCCGATGCGGTGAATCGGATTGTTGCCGGGCTTGCTCAGGCTTAAGTTGTCGCGTCTTGTTCCAATCATCATAGGATAAAACCATGATTAATGTTGATGCTTTCGCCGGAAAAACGGCGTTGATTACCGGTGGTACAGGCTTTATTGGCAGCAATCTAGCTATCAAACTTATCGAATTAGGGGCAAAAGTTACGATTGTAGATGCGATGCTGCCGGGTTACGGCGGCAACCTCTTCAATCTTGAGCCGATTAAAGATCGTGTCACGCTTAACTTTGCTGATATTCGGGATTTCCATGCACTGAATTATCTGGTCAAAGACCAAGATTATATTTTTCACCTTGCCGGACAAGTGGATCACGTTTTGAGTTTAACCGACCCCTTCCCAGATATTGACATCAATATCAAAGGCACAGCCACTTTGATGGAAGCCTGCAAAATCCACAATCGTGCTGCCAAAGTGATTCACACCGGAACTCGTGGGCAATACGGACCCGCTACCAAACTTCCTGTCAGCGAAGATGCCCCCACGCATCCGCGCGGCATTTACGAAATCTCGAACCTCACCGCCGAAAAAATCATGCAAATTTATCATGATATTCATGGCGTGCAGTGTGTGCTGTTGCGTTTGACAAATATTTATGGAGAACGCCACCAAATGCAGCATCCGCGTTATGGTGTGGTCAACTGGTTTGTGCGGCAAGTGGTAGATGGGCAGCCTATCCGTGTCTTTGGTGATGGCAAAATCCTACGCGATTTCTTGTATATCCAAGATTGCGTAGACGCGATTTTGATGTGCGCCCAAACCGATGCTGCTTATGGCGAAGTCATCAACATTGGGGTGGATGCCCCGACTGATTTTATTGAACTGGCAGAAACGATGATTCGGGCGGCTGGTACAGGCTCATGGGAATTTGCGCCCTTCTCACCAGAACGCAAAGCGCAAGAACCCGGCGATTTTTACTCGGACATCAGCAAAATTCGACAGCTTGCTGGCTGGCAACCAACCACCTTGTTAGAAGACGGGTTGCGAAAAACCATTGAGTATTATCGCCAGCATAAACAACACTATTGGTAGATTGCAGCATTGGTGTTTATGTGCCATTTGCTGAAGATAATTACTTTCCGTCACCACGGCATGTTTACCACCCCTGATAGCATATAGGTGCTTATAGTGGGTAATACATCGTGGTGACTGGAAACCGGTGAAAAACAGGGTATAGTAAGAGCTTAGGCTATACGCCCAAAGCCAACTTAACCTTGTTATACACCAAACTCATATGCAATTATTCCCAATTGTGGTATCAATCATTGCCCATTGCCAACCATGCCTTTGCCAACTTCTGCCACTCCTGAACCACTTCTGACTCCATTTTGGCTGCCGCCACTACTGCGGCTGTATCATGCCATCAGCCAACGTTTACAACCTGTAGCACAATATCTGCCGCTGCTGCTGCTGTTGGCTGGAATCATCTTTTATATCGCTATACGTGGCGGTTTTACTTGGGCAATTTTGGAGCCGCGCAGCCAACCCCCAGAAATTGATGATGTATATACCTATTTGTGGAATGGCGCTCGTATCCCGGAGTGTATGGGATTATGCCCAGCATTAGTGGATGTGGATACCCAAATCACACAAGTTCTGGATTATGCACAGCCGGGAATTGGCAGTACTTTCCGTAGTGGGCGGCGTATTTTAACATTTTATGTTCCCTTATCAGGTGCGATCTATCAATTCCTGCATCGTTTGGGCATGTCATGGGAAACTACTTATGAGACTGTGATGCTGGCAGGGGTAGTGTTACAGGCGGTGGCAATTGCGACTTTGATGAGTGTGTTATGGGGGCGCAGCGTCGCAGGCATTGTGTTGTTTTATGCAGCAGTCACGCTGTATCCGGGGCAGGGACTCCATGCCATTGTGCCATCGAATATCGTCTTGATGGCAGCCTTTTTGGTATGGGCGGCAATGCTAAAGCGGGGACACTATACGGCATGGATACTGCTTGCCAGCACACCACTTTTGATGCTGCTGCATCCAGCAGGGGTGTTATATAGTGCCGGGGCGTGGGGACTGTTTGTTTTCCCCGGTGCTTTGCCCAAAAATCGTGCCGATTGGTTGGCTGTGTTGGGTACGCCAGCCATGATTGCCGGATTTCTGGCGCTCAATTTTTTGTTGGATTACCCACGTTTTGGGTTAAAACTGGTGATTGGGGCATATCAAGAAGCGGGTTTTCGGGAGGTACTTGCCGGGGCGCTGCCGCTGATTAGCAGCAGTCTCGATTCAATTTCGACCCAAGGCGTTTTGTTTGTGATTTTTATCGTGGCGTTTGCCTTGCTGACATTAGATGTTGTGCGCCGGGTGCGCTTGGTTTGGGTTGTACTGATGTTAGGTAGTATTTGTTTCATCACCTTGTTTAATGCTGAACCGGTCTTGCCCGAAGATGGTTTTCGGCGGGTGTATATTGGTTTACAAATTGTTTTTTTTGCGGGCGTGATGGCGCATGTTTTGATAACCGGGGTATCATGGTTAGCGTTGGAGTTACATCGTGGGCTATCAAATGTCGCCCGTCCTATCCGGCACAATCGCTGGTTGCTCTCGCTGCGGGGTTGGATTCTTTTGATGATTATCATGCTAACAACCCGCGCCATCCAGTTCACTGGCGATACAGTGGTTTATGGGGTGTCACAAACATTAGAAACCATTGAACCAACAGCAGCACGTCATAATTGGTATTTGAACGCGAGTGCGGCTGAAGCACTGTTAGAGAAGATTCAACCCGGAGAACGAGTCTTGTATCACGATGAAACAGTATTAAGTTATTTTCTGGTGCATGGGTTGTATCAGCATGGGGCAGTGGTAGATGCTATTTTGCAAGAAGGGTCACCGGATAATCGTGAAACATGGCTGACGAATGCGAGGCTCAAATATAGTGTGGCATATCACCCGGTCTGGGCAGCTTTAGATGAACAGATGCAGCGCAATGGGGTTGTATTATTTTCGGCAATCCCCAAAATAGATTATCAAACACAATATCCAATGGCGCTGAATCAACTACAATTATATGTGATGGGTGGCACAGAAACTTTTGAGGTTCACCTGACAGCGACAGACATACCACAACCGATTATCCTCACTGTTCCAGCCGAATATGCCGGATGGTTACAGGTGGAAACCGCTGCTGAAGCAACCGTAACAGCTTTCACGCTGGAAGTTCCTGTTGCACCACCCAATGCCGGGTTACAGGGCTTGCGATTTAGCAACGAAACGACGCTCAATTGGGCGTGGGCGCAGCAAGCCGATTTAACACTGTATCCGTTAGGGGCTGACATGCCTGTTCAGGTATCATTGCGACCCAGCACGTTGGCATTTCACCCGCAGCACACATTAACCGTTCTAGACGATGCTGGACTTTTTGTGCTGGCACAATTGGCTCAACCATAAGGATAATTTTCTCATGACGCTCGTTTCTCTCGTGGTGCCTGTTTATCACAATGCGGTTAGTTTGCCGGATTTGCTGGCGAAATTCCAAGCTCTTGCCCAACAAAATGCCGACGATACGTTTGAATTTATCTTTGTAGATGATGGCTCCAAAGATAATTCGTTGGCAGTACTGCATGAATTGGCACTCACCGAAAGTCGGATGCGCGTTGTGAAATTATCGCGTAACTTCGGCTCAAATCCAGCGATTATGGCAGGTTTAAGCCAATCTCATGGGGATGTCATCGCCGCTATCGCTGCCGATTTGCAAGACCCACCAGAACTGATTCATGAGATGTTGGCATTATGGCGCAAGGGCAATAAAGTCGTGTTGGCAGCACGGCAAGAACGCGATGACCCCGGCATAACCTCGATGATGGCAGATGCGTTTTATAGCTTATTCCGGCGTTTTGCCATCAAGACGATGCCCAAACGCGGGTTTGACTTTTTCCTGATTGACCGCCAAGTGTGTGACCTGATTAATGCCATTCAAGAGAACAATACCTATCTGATGGGGTTAATTCTCTGGTTAGGGTTCGACCCGCAAGTGTTATATTATAATCGCAAGGAACGCGAAAAACGCTATGGGCGTTCCATGTGGACATTTGCCAAAAAACTGAAATATTTTGTCGATTCATTTGTTGCATTCTCGTATTTCCCGGTGCGGGCAGCCTCGTTGCTCGGTATCAGTGTCAGTTTGTTGGGGTTATTGTATGCGCTCATCATTGTCCTACGCCGCATCATCATCTATGAAGAAATCCCCGGTTGGACATCGTTGATGGTTGTTGTGTTGGTCGTTAGTGGGGCGCAAATGCTCATTATGGGGATTTTAGGGGAATATTTGTGGCGCAACCTAGACGAAACCCGCAAACGTCCGCGTTATATTATCGAAAAAACAACCGAAAGCCCATCGGCAGCAGTCCCGGTGATAGATAACCCATCAGCCCATCATGCGCCTATCCTACAAGACACAGCCCAAAGCGAAAATCGCTTATAATCAATAGTGACAAAGCTAAATGGCTGTGGGCATGATTTTTGCGAATTAAGTTGTGTGTAGGAGGTATAAATGGTCAAAAAAATGGCAACCACCGATAGCCCCAACCGCGAAGAACTGTTTAATTTGGCAGTTCAAGCTGCCAAAAGCGGCAATCGCCAAGGGGCAAAAATGATGTTCATGCAAATTTTGCGCGATGACCGCAAAAATGAACGAGTTATGATGTGGATGGCAAAAATTGCGACGGGCAAAAATGAACGTATCCAATGGTTGACCCGCGTCTTAAAAGTGAATCCTGCCAATGAAACGGCATTGGCGGCATTGGCGAAGATGAAACATAGTGATACTGCCAATCGGAATCGGATGTTGCTGCGCGTTGGGTCAGCCGCTTATGTGATCGCCCTCTTAGTGATGGCATCTTTCATCATTTTTGGAACCTTAGCGGGGTAATGTTGCCGCGTTGCTGCAAGAAGTTTCTCCATTGCATCCGGTAGAGGCGGGTTTAAAACGCGCCTCTACAAAAAATCAAAAAATAACCCGATAAAACAGTAAAAATTTCTCGCTGTTTAGCGCATATCAAACGATAATTGTGCGCCATAAGCAATCATCCCGCCGGGGTCTCCATCAGCTTCGACATCCACATCCACATATAAGCCGCCACAATCGCTGATGTCTTCACCATCTGCCGACAACTGGAATACCTGCATCTTCAGCCGCACTTGGTCATAGAATTGGGGCGTTAGCTGAATCTCATGACGGAAAATACCGCCGCCGGGGCGAATCATCTGGTCGCCACTGACACTTAATTGGGCATTCATCGCGCTTAGACGCAAGACCACATCCGCATCTACTGGAAACAACCCTGTATCATCCGGGGCAAACCCAATCATCACCGGTGAAGATTGCCCGGCAACTAACGTGCGTGCTAGCGCCACCAAAACGCGCCGCTGGACTTTGCCATTGGCACCCGCCCCCAAGAGAGGGGCATTTTCGTCATAGTGGCGCAGTTCATCGGTAGCATTGCGCCCTTTTTGCGTCAGTTCAAAGATGCCATCACTCCGCATCGTGACATACCCATTCGTCACAAGGCGACGTTTGACCTTGCCAAACGCAATCGTACTCAGTTTAAGAACATCACAAATAGTATCTTCGTCGGCTGAACGTTGGGTCAGCAAACGCAGCGTGTCCAGCGCCCCAGTCAATGGCTCCAGTTGTTTTAAAGGCAACGACAATTCAACAGACATAGGCAGTCTCCAAGTAAACCTGTCAGCAGGAATAGCTAAATTATAGCAACAAAATCCAACCGCACGCAAACTAAACCCATGAAGACAGTGAAGTCGGGCTGATAGTTTTGGTAGAACGCTGATAGTTGACGCCACTTAGCGGGCAACGGTATACTTAGGAACGATACACACTGTTTACATGAATATATCTTAGGAACAAACCCATGGTTGCCATTTCACCGGATTTTCTGGCGATGCTGCGTTGCCCAGAAGCCGTACATTACAAAGACAAAGGCGAAAACCCCGGCACGCTCGAATTAGTGCATGATTGCTGGTTAGTATGTGCTGATTCAGGTTATAAATACCCTATTCGGGATGGTATCCCGGTCATGCTGATTGAAGAAGGCAAAAAGTGGAAAGAGACTGCGTTGGATGCGCTGCCTGTGCCACCACCTGATGCCGACTAAGCCTATCAGAACCCACGTCGGCGCACTATAAATCCCCCCTTTTTTCAGGGGAGTGGTGCTAGGAAAAATCGCTTATGATAAATTCATGAGGCTTTTTTCCGGCAATTGAGGAGAAATTTTGTGAATTATTCTGATGGGACAAACCCTTTGCAACCTCCCCGCCGCTTACCACCAACGCCACGCCCCTATCATCTATCCGACCCTTTCTTGGATAGAGGGTTATGGTGTTTTTGGTTATCTGCCGACCCAGAAGTTTTGGAATTCGTCAGCAATATGAGTTGTATCTTACAACCACCATCGGGGTCGTTTTTCCAGCGCCGCCTCATTGGGCGCGTGTTATTCGCCATCAATCCGCGCTATGACCATCATGAAGCCTGGCAATGGGTGAAAGAAACTCTTGATGCCGAAACCCATGTCATCGAATTAGATGATCGGTGGGAAAGCGCGATTATCAAAGCCCAAGAACACACTGAAGACAACTAATCGCACGGGATGAATTTTTTTAATCAATATTCCTTTTTGTTGTTGGCGGGCAGCGCCGGGGTAGGGTTGTTAGGCTTGCTGTGGCGTTGGCAGCGTGGCAATCCTTGGGTGCGTGCTGGAATAATGGCGTGGTATGTATTCGCGGTAGTGGGGGTGGCGTGGCTGGGGCGCTATCCTGCCACACCTGAGATTACGACAGCGGCACAAGTTGAGACTTACTTAAACAATGGCTCGCCTAGTTTGCTGCTGCTGTATAGCAACTACTGACTCGGCTGTTTGGGACAAGTCTCCGCCGTGCGCGAAACAACACCTCAGTTAGAAGCAACCGGATTTAACGTGCTGCTGTTGGATATTCATGCCACACCGGGGCGCGATTTGCTGGAACGTTTTAAATTTGTGAGTACCCCCACTTTTCTGGTCTTTGATGCCAGCGGACAAGAAGTTCACCGCACTGCTACCCTCCCAACCCTCACTGAACTTGCGGCTTACCTGCAAGCACCATAACCTTATTTGCACGGCACAACCCCAATTCCTATCTTAACGTATAGGCAACAGACCCGAATCGTTTGTTGCATTCACAACCGATTATGTGATATTGTGTTACTAAATCAGCACACGATTTTGAATTGAGGAGTAGAACCGCAAATGATACCGTATCGTGTGGTGGGTAAAAATGACTTTCGGGCATATGCTAGTTTTGCCCTGCTGGTGCTAACGTTGGCATTTTTCATCTGGGAAATTGGGTATGCCGCGCAGCAAGGGCAACCCATGGAAAATTATTTCCAGAATTTTGCTTTGGTGCCGTGCCAAGTTGGGCAGCAAGCATTCAGTGAAACCCTCATAGATGGGGTTCGCAGCCTCTTTTTGCATGGTAGTTTTACGCAATTTTTGATGAATATGGTCTTTTTGTGGATTTTTGCGCCCGTGGTTGAGGCATTTTTGGGGCATCGCCGCTTCTTGATGTTTTTCTTTATCGCGGGTTTTGGCGGGCATATTGCCAGCATCTTGTTTAATCGCGGCGATTGCACTCCCTTGATTGGGACATCGGGCGCGATTGCCGGTGTGATGGGCGCGTTTTTATTCTTATATCCTGCCAAACGAGTGGAAACCTTTATCCCGGTGATGGCACGCAAATTCGACTTTCCGGCGATTTTCTTCGTGGCGGCATATCTTGCCATGCAAGCCCTCATCGCTGAAGGGGGCCCCCTGTCTGGGACAATTGCGCCCTATTGGGATGAAATGGGTGGATTTGTCACGGGCTTTGGCTTGATGTTTGTAGTGACACTCTTTAAACCAGCGCCCAAAGGCGACCCGCTTGAGCATTTAGATTAGAAGGTAGTCCATTATGTTACCGATTGGCACCATTGGTCGGCGTGATTTTCGCCCGTATATGACCTTCGCCTTGATTGCGCTCAATGTGTTGGTCTTTTTGATACAGATACCGGTGTTTTTATCAGGCGAAGCCGCCATAAAACACTTTTTCCAGACCTACGCGCTCAATTCCTGCCAGATTGGCATCGAACCGATTACGCTAACGTTCCGTAATGCGCTGTTCACGATGTTCTTGCATGGCAGCCCGATGCATATCCTGTTTAACATGATTTTCTTGTGGATTTTTGCGCCTCGCGTAGAAGAATATTTTGGGGCAAAACGCTTCCTGACGTTTTATCTGATTGTCGGTTTTCTGGCGACGATTGCCCATGTGATTTTGGGTGGGGTCGCTTGCCCAGTCAATGAGTTTGGCAAAGATATTTTGGTCGGGGCATCGGGCGCGATTGCTGGCATTATGGGCGCGTTCTTATTCCTCTATCCGGGTTCACGTATTCGCACCGCAATTTTGCTGTTTCGGATTCCCGTTACGGTCATCAATGTTCCGGCGGCGGTTTATCTGCTGGTGTGGGTAGCAACCGATGTGATGGGCTTAATCTTCCCCGATGCCGGGAATGTGGCGCATTGGGCGCATATCGGCGGCTTTGTCAGCGGTTTGGTGCTGCTGTTCATGGCAACGTTGTTTGTGCCTGCGCCCAAAGTAGACCAACTTGAACAATTAGAACGCTAAATTTTTGAGCCAGTTTTACAGCGGAGATGATGGCATATGTTACCACTGAGCGTTGTCGGCAGAAGCAAATATCAACCAGTCTTGGTGTACCTGCTGATTGCCATAAACATTCTGGTTTTCATTTGGGAGCTTTCGGTACAGGCAAAAGGCGGCACCGCTTTTACGGCGTTTCTGCGTGCTTATGCGCTGGATGTGTGCAAAGTGGGCGTCGAACCACTGCCTATCTTGGCATTGGATAATTTTAGAAGCATGTTCCTCCACGCCGACATCATGCATCTATTCGGCAATATGTTGTTCTTGTGGGTCTTTGGCAAAAAGGTCGAAGAATATTTTGGGCGCGTGTGGTTCGCTGTTTTCTATATCGCCGCAGGTTCAGCCGCCACGTTAGGGCATGTTTTGTTCGGCGGGATTGCTTGCACCCTCACAGGGCAAACTGCCTTTGTCATTGGTGCATCGGGCGCGATTGCCGGCGTGATGGGCGCATTTTTATTCTTGTATCCGGGCGCACGAGTTCGCACGATGGTCGGTTTGTTTAAACCCTTCTTCTGGGAGATGAAACTGCCCGCCGTCATTTTCTTGGGGTATTGGTTCGTTTTAGACTTTTTGCAAGGGGTCGGCTGGATTTCATCCGATGGGGTGGCGCATTGGGCGCATATTGGCGGTTTTGTGGCGGGGGTTGCCATTATGTTTGCGGCGACCATGTTCTTTAAACCAGCCCCCCAACCTGACCCGTTTGACTATTTGGATGAATAACGAGCGCCTATCGTCGGTTTCTTAGCATCACTGCATGATTTATAAAAAGGTCACAAATGATATGTTTGTGACCTTTTTTAATCCGCACTGCTATTCCGGCATTTCCGCGCTAAAATTTGTAGCAGCATTGCCTATTCATCCTAAATTTGAAAATATAGGGTTACGAGAATGACCTTTAATCTAAAAACACATTTAAAAACGCTAGTCGAAGCCCATGCCCCGTCGGGTTACGAAGCCCCCATCAGCAACCTGATTCAAGCGAGTTGGCAGCCTTTTGTAGATACATTTGACCAAGATAAACTCGGCAGTCTGATTGGCATCAAACATGCCACGCGCCCCATTGCACCGCGCCGGAAAATTATGCTGGCAGCACACATGGACGAAATTGGGCTGATGGTACGTGAGATTGTGGATGGGTTTATTTATGTGCAGCGCGTAGCCGGGCTAGATAACCGCGTGATGCTGGCACAGCCTGTCATTGTGCATGGCAAACAACCGCTGCCGGGCATTGTAGCGGCAGCGCCACCGCATTTGCTGACAGAAAATGACCGCAAACAGTATCCCTCTTATGAAGCATTGGTCATTGATGTTGGTTTGCCCGCCGATGAAGTTGAGTCATTGGTGAGCATTGGCAACCTTATCACGCCGGACGCGCCCATGTTAGAACTGGCTGGCAAACGGTTTGCGGCAAAAGCCATGGATGACCGCTGCTGTGTGGCGGCTGTCACTTATTGTTTGGTGGAACTCCAGAAGATGCAGCATAGTTGGGATGTGTATGCCACAGCAACTGTTCAGGAAGAAACCGGTTTAATCGGCGCTAAAACCGCAGCCCATCACATCAATCCTGATATAGCGATTGCGTTAGATGTCACTTTTGCGGCACAGCCGGGCATTAGCAGCGATGATGCTTTAGAGATGGGCGGCGGCGTTGCTATCGCTTTGGGTCCCAATATTCACCCCAAACTCTACGATAAAATTATCAAAGTCGCCAAACACTACGAAATTAAGTATCAGATTGAGCCGATTCCTGGCGCGTCTGGCACCGATGCTTGGGCGATTCAAGTGGCGCAGTCGGGTATTCCGACCGCATTATTCGGTGTGCCGATACGCAATATGCATTCGCCAGTGGAAACGTTGGATATGCGTGATGTGGAACGTGCCGGGCGCTTGATGGCACATTTTATCGCCGCTTTGGATGCTGATTTTATGGACTCGCTGGCATTAGATGGTGAGGACAAAAACGACAGCGATAGTGACAATAACCATCATGATAACAATAAAGATGAGAGCGATAGCGATTAAGATGCGGGTGATTTTTCTGGGCGATAGCCTCACTTGGGGCGGGTACGGTGGCAATTTTGTGACGCATGTCGTGGAGCAACTCCCTGAACATACGATTATCAACGCCGGAGTTGCTGGCGATACGGTCATTAATTTGCTGCGGCGCGTAGATGAGGTTATCGCCGAGCATACACCCGATGCGATGTTTGTGATGGTCGGCGGGAATGATGCGGTTTCTTATTTATATCCCGCCGTGCGCCCCTATTATCAATCGACGAAAAAACTTGAGCATGGCATGGTATCGCCCGATGATTTTACTTCTGCTTATCGGGACTTATTGCAGCACATCCAATTGCAATTTGTGCAGCCTTTAGTTGGGCTTGCGCCGACGGAATACAACTCGGAATTGGTGCAACTGCGCGAGATTTATCATACGCGCACCCG
The DNA here is from genome assembly GCA_022842885.1 of Anaerolineae bacterium. Lineage (GTDB taxonomy): Bacteria > Chloroflexota > Anaerolineae > Aggregatilineales > Phototrophicaceae > JALHOR01. Next base: position 18,816 of record JALHOR010000013.1, on the reverse strand, counting down.
TGAAGTTGCCGAATCGCTCAATATCCCCATGCTGGATTTAGCCGCTGCATTTACGCCCCAACAACCGATTCAACGGGCAGGCGTAGATTTGGCATTTATTCGCCAGATTGGGGAACGCAGCCGCACAGGTTGGAATGATTATGAAACAGAACGTCAAAAATGGGGCTATACCTATACGTTTGATGGGATGCATCTGCTGCCTGCCGCCGCCGAACAATTTGCTGAAAAAATAGTGCCATTTTTACGCGACCATCTTTAGAAAATCATCCGTTTTTGCCGAGCGATTCAATCCGCGATGCTCTTCCAGCAAGCCTGTTCCACTGGCGATATTGACTTGCTGAGTGTAAGGTTGAGTGCGGATGGGCTGGGGCAGGCGGCAATTTGTATGCAATCAATAAAAATTGTTTGTGATAATATATCTAATTAATAGACATTTTGAGTTCAAAGTATTTGTTTTGCACTCAAACCTCTTTCTTATGGCACAGAATTTACTCTAAGTTTTCGATTTATAGCCGATATTTCGAAATATTTGAACTAACTTGATAAGTGAGTTATTGGTCTTCAAGCCCTTCTGTTGGCTACTCTCAACAAATTCATAAAGTTTTTCAATAATTGTGTTTGCAGAGATTAAGTCGATATTCAGAGCCTTAAATCCATCGTCCTCTCGTAAACGAGTTACAAGTGGTTCACTTTGTTCTCCCCAAACATAAGCAATAACTCTGCATATATTTCGATTGGGTGCGATTAACCATTTATATTGCTCAACTTGAGTTAGATATTCTTCGACACGCTTAAAATAATTTTCTAAGCTATTACGCTGATCCTCACGCATTGACTTGTTGTTGCCAAACCTGATTTTATCGTCTAAATTTCCAGTAACACTAACAATGATTGTTTCTTTTTCATTGATAGCGAGTACATCAATGTCTTGGTAACCACGTTGTTTTTTCCCATCTTCCCAAACCCAGAACCACTTATTTGATGATGTGATGTAACCCTGCGTTTGATAATAAACGTTAACAAGATTCTCGAAAGGTTCAACTGATATACTATCAGACGAAGGATAATTCTGGATTTTCATAGTGATTTTCTTTCTAACTCAAAGACACAACTTAATTGTAGGGTTTCAAAGTAATTGCGCCAAAAACTGCATCTGCACATAAAATAGTTTATCTATCGGTGTGTTTAACCTTCATTGGTGTCAAAGTTGTTGAACCAAACATCTTTAATCTGAATGAGTTTTTGAGGATTTCCCATATCTGGAAAGTATCGTGAATACAAGAAAAAATAGAATAGTACATACATCTTCAAAACTCAGCTATCCACATGCTACGATGTTTCTTCCCAAGAAGCGATAACTTGTTCCCATATCACCCTAAATGCCTGCTCTTGGTCTTGGGGTGCTGTGCCGATAAAACAAACATGCTGTTGATATTGCATCTCCAAAACCGCAAAATGCAGCACTTTATCCGGCTCTGGCGTGGGGGAAGCGCAGCGGGCATCTGTAACCCACATTTGAATCGTCATCTTGTCATCGGGCGATACCAGCACAAATGATAAAGGGGCAGCAGCAATGCTGTTTTTGACAACATGCCATCCCGCCGGATACGTGACCTGAAAAATACCAGCATCCAATGTGCGCTCATCAATAACAACATAGGCACCGGGGGTATGTTGCAACTGTGGCGGCGTTGTTGCCGGAATAAGCGGCGTACAAGCGGCAATGAGGAATATGAAACTCACCCAACAGAAAGGATACCGTTGTGCCTTGCGCCATATATAAAAAGTGCTGAGTGCTAAGTGCTGAGTGCTGAGGCGAACATTCACAGTATAAAATCCATGCCAGTGTCACTAGCCACAACAAATTTGGACTAAACTAACGGATAAAAATCCTCGGTTGTAAAACACTGTTAAGAACTTACTTCAAAAATCTGGTTTGTAGGGACACGGCATGCCGTGTCCCTACCGGAAAAATCAAATTTTGAAATGACTTCAAGCTAAAAGCCACAAGCTAATCGCTAACAGCCAAAATCACGGCGCAGCATTCGGAGCATCCGCTGCCATCAAAGTGCTTAAGCCCGCGTTGGGTTCATCGCAGCTAATCCAGCCTGACCAACGCACCACTTGCCAAACAGCATCGCTCACTTTTTCAGTTCGCACGTAAATACACACGCCGCTGAAGCCCTGATTTTCGGCATAGGTTGCTAAATATTGAATATCCCATGCGGCTGCGCCATCTGGCTGTGAGCGTCGGAAAACTGCGTTCAAAAAATTGCCCCAATCCGGCGGGGTATAGGCGTCTATACATGCGGACACGCTGCCCTGTGGACAAACGGTTGTGACATATTCTTGTAATTCGGCGCTCAATTGTGCCATTGCTGTCACATCATCCCCATTGCCAGCCGCTTTCACAAAAGTTTCGGCAACGGCATAAGCCGGATTAAGCTGCGCCGGCACCAGCGTGGCAGTGATAATGATGATGCTGGCAACTGCCAAAACGACCAAGCCAACATATAACGGCTTTATTTTCATGCGTGATTTTTCCTCTTGCGTTCCAAACCCAGCGAATCATAGACCAATCTTGCCCAGAGTCCAGTCAATTTCGTGCCAAGATTTCTCAATATATCGCAACAGGTGTATAGTAAATCTATCAATCAACGGATGGTGCGATAATGCGGTATTTGACCTACAGCGAACTGATTTTTATCAACGGCAAAGTTTTGGATGATGAACATATCATGGCAGGCAAACAAAAAGTCCGCGATATTGATTTGCTGTTGGCAGCAGAAGCCCGCCCGCAAGCAAGCGCCTTTGGTGCCGATGCTTACCCAACGCTGCGCGAAAAAGCCGCGGCACTCATGCATTCTATCGCCCGTAATCATCCATTTAAAGATGGCAACAAACGGACTGCCACCGTTGCGATGCTGCTCATGCTAGAAGTAAATGGGCAGCAAGTGCGCTGGACTCCCACTGAGGCATTAGACATGATTGTGGCAGTGGCAGAAGGTCATCAAGACATGCTGGCATTGGCAAATTGGCTGATTTTGGAAGATGGCGAAGTTTCCCTAGAACCCGATGTAAACCTCGATACCCAACATATTGACCGACTCTTACTTGACCATAGGTGGTTGCTGAATGAACTCGCAGGACGATAAACCGATTATTTATTTGACTGCCAATGATTTATACGACATCAACGCCCAAATGATAGGGGAGTTGCCTTTCGTGCGAGACCGGAATATGTTGCAATATGCCGTGCGTCGCCCACGCTTGAGTTTATTCGGCGAGCCGCAATTCCCGTCGGTGCTAGATAAAGCTGCGGCGCTGATGCACTCGTTGGCATATCATCATCTGTTTGCTGATGGCAACAAACGCACGGCGATTCGGGCAGTGACGCGCTTTTTGGAACTCAACGGCATCCAACCCAATTGGGATGAACGCACCGAATACGAATTTGTGTTATCGGTTGCCAAAGGCGAACAAACCACCGATAGCATCGCCGCTTGGTTAGGGCAGCATTCCCGAATTGAGCAGTTAAAAGATGAATAACAACCTAGCATCAGGCGTGACATTGTGTTGGCTTTTTGTTATACTCGCGCCGTTATGGTCATGAGGAGTAGGGTACACATGCAGAATTTCCCCTTAGTCAAATGGGCGATACACCACCCGCGCTTGGCAGCTTGGATTGTGCTATCGGTCGGTATGGTCACGATGTTGGTCATCGAAGCGCAAGATGTGGGTTTACAGCCTTCGCAATGGATTGCCTTGGTGATCGCAACCGTGTTGGTTGCCGGATTATGTATCTGGATTATCAGTTGGGAAGATGAAACCGACACCACTGCCGAAACAACGGATGCATCCAAACCAACTGCCAATATGGCAACCGCCACACCCACTGAAGACAAAGCCTAGCTGAGAATCCCTTTTCTAAGTCACGAATGCGGGGCAATCCCCGTATTCCTTATCTATTTGTGTACTGATTAATCTCCTGTTTTCAGCAATTATTCGACCATCTTCCAATAGTTTTCAAGAACTTACAGCCCCTTATTATGGTATCTTGTGAGATACAGCAGGTTGCATTATGAATGCAAGCTGCTGTTTTACACACCCTCACACTTGGAGTCTTTTTGTTATGCCAGTTATGTTTCATTTTCAACCATTTGAGCCAATCATGATCGTCCGTACCAGCGGGATTGTCACCACCGAAGAAGGCAAAGCCGTCTTCCATGCCACAATGGAATATTTGGAAACCACAAGGGTACCCCATCTTTACCGCGTTGGTGATATTAGCCAACTCGTTATGTCAGACGATGATTTTGAAAAGGCGATTCATCAAGCCGTTGTGACCTTTCGGAACAAAGGTGGGGCAACTGACCCGCGCATTGTTCCGATTTCAGTAGTGGGGAATGCCCGCAGCATTGCTTTTGTGAACGAGATTCAACGCCGGTGCAATATGAAATATCCTGTATTTTACAGCATGGGTGATGCGTTAAAGTACGTCAGAACGTTATTAGATTAAATTAGCAGTCATCTCAAAATTCGATTTGGACATGCCATGCCGTGTCCTACCAACATGATTTTTGAAATAAGTTCTAGCTAAGATTACACCTGCCGTCGGGTATACACATCAATCATGCGATACGGATAGAGTTCGGGTAGGGTGCTGGCTTGATGAAGTGTTGCCAGTTCATCAGATGTTAAATCTAAAGTGGCTGCTGCTAAATTATCACTCAACTGGTCAAGGGTTCGCACGCCGATAATCACACTGCTGGTCATCGGCTGCGCCCGCACCCACGCCAATGCCACTTGCGAATATGTTACGCCCCGCGCTTCGGCAATGGTGCCAACAGCATCAATAATTGCCCAATTGCGTTCATTGCTGCGTCGTTCCCATGCTTCTTCAGTTTCGTCGCCTGTGGTAGCGATGCGTCCCAAAGTTGGTTTTTCGCCGCGTTTGTATTTGCCGGATAAAAAGCCACCACCCAACGCGCCCCAAGGGGTCAAGCCCACACCCTCTGCCCGCAATAAGTCCTCAAATTCATATTCAATATCGCGTTTGACCAAACTATATTGATATTGGGCGGCGACAAACCGGGCATATCCATGAGCATCACTGACTGCTAAGGCTTTCATCAATTGCCACGCTTTAAAATTGGAAACACCGATATAGCGCACTTTGCCAGATGTCACCAACTCATCAAATACCCGCAGCGATTCTGCAATGGGGGTCAGCGGGTCGGGTCCGTGCATGTAGTACAAATCAATATAATCGGTTTGCAAACGGCGCAAACTGGCTTCCACCTGCTGAATAATATGGTGGCGCGATAAACCCTGTTCGTTGCGGTCACTGCTCATCGGGAAGCGAACTTTGGTCGCCAAAATCACATTATGCCGCCGATTTTTGAGTGCTTTGCCAACAATTTCTTCACTGCGTCCACCGACATACACATTAGCAGTATCCAAATGATTGCCACCTGCATCCAAATAGCGGTCAATGATTTGCAATGCTTCGGCTTCGGGCGTGCTGCGTTCATTCTGTTCACCAAAAATCATCGTGCCAAGCGTAAGGTCAGTGGTCAGTAATCCAGTGTTGCCCAGACGATTATATTTCATGCGTGTTTCTCCTTTTGCAATAGTGCTGAGGACTAAGTGCTGAGTCAAAACAAGCGACGGCTTGATTATCGGTCAAATTGTCGCTTTTATGCTTTTGTGTTTTTTGTAGTTCAATCGTATTTGATAGCCAATTTTTCATGGCAATACCTGTTTGATAGCAGCTATTATGGCAGATTTTTTATCCACCAAAAATAAAAAATTGCGGATACTGGGTAATCACTAACGATGCCATGTAGAGCAAGATACCTAGCCCTAACAGCGCCCATGCCCAGCGTTTGCCTAAGCCGGGAATTTCGAGATAGCGTTCAATCAGATAGAGGAAAAAGAATGTGCCGCCGATGCCCTGTATCGCTTCTATCTGCCATACTGAGCCGATAAACAATGCCACCACACCGCTGATAATTGCCAATGCCTGCATCTGCAACCAACGGCGGCGCGTATCCGCATAAAACCGTGATGATACAATCAACACACCCACAAAATATGCCAGTGTTCCCATCACATACACCCCGGGCGCAAACACATCAAAATACGTGCCGCGCAAACCAGCGATATACACCCCGGCATAAATTAGCACCAACAGCAGTGATGCTGCCATTGTGCGCGGAATAGCTTCTTTGTTGTGAAAGCCAATGAAATAACACAACGGCATCACAATCGCCGAAAAACCCAACGCGGCTTGCAGCGCCATCACGGCAATGAAGCCCAAAATGCTACTTTGATATGCCAGCGCATTGATTGTCCAGACGACGAACAAAATAAGCGCATTCATTTGGGCAATCGCTTCCAGAATGACATGCGCTTTTTCTGCGGGAATATCTTTGGCAAGATGCCGCAAATTCAAATAAATCGAAAATGCGCGTGCGCCGATTAAACCCAAACAGCCCGGCAGCGCGATAAACTGCCCAATGCGCGGTTCAAACGCTAATCCTGCCAGCATAGAAGCGATACACGCTAGATAAAGCAATTTTTCGTAGACGCGCAGCGGAATCCGGCGCAGGATGGGGAGCAAATAAAGATGTGTTAGCCGGAACAACGCCACCACAATCAGGGCGCTGGCAATAAACCAAATGATATTGACGAAGTTAAAAAAGCCGCCGGCAGGCGGTGCCGCCGAATCATTGGCAAAACGGGCAGTTAAATCAGCATACGTGAGCCGCGTTCCAGCAATCGCTTCGGTTTGCGCTAGATAATAGTCACGCTGTGTCTCTGCCTCAGTTGGAGTCAGAACAGCGCGTGCCTGTAAATCATCTATCGTCAAAATTTGGATGTAAATTTGGCGTAAGCGATCATCAGCGGGGGAGTCTTGCGCCCTAGCCCTAATAGGAGAATTGAATGCCAAGAACAGACACAATACCGCCAAGACACAATGCCAAAATGAGGCTGTGTTTTTTGTATATCGCATGAAATTTTCCCATCTCCATATCACAGGTTGATGGTTGCGAATTGCTTTACATCGCGCCTACTGTCATGCCGCCATCCACCACAAAAACTGCACCCGTCGTAAAACTAGAGGCAGGGGAGGCTAACCATAAGACCAAGCCAGCGATTTCTTCTGGCTGACCAATGCGCCCAACTGGAGTGCGAGCTTTGACCATTTCCATCATGGCATCATTTTCCCACAACACTTGGGCAAATTTGGTCTGGACCAGCCCCGGCGCGATGGCATTGACTTGAATATTATCCGACCCCAATTCCATTGCTAGCGTTTTCGTCAGGCTGATAACGCCCGCTTTGGTCATGCTGTAAATGCCTTGGAAATGTCCCGGATTCAAGCCGTTGACAGAGGCAATATTGATAATTTTGCCACCGCCGTGTTCGCGCATGACGGGTACAACCGCTTGGCACAACCATACATTGCCCATCAAATTGACTTCGATGGTTTTTTGCCACAGGCTGTCTTCTGCTTCCAATGCGGGACCAAAATGAGGATTGGTGGCAGCATTGTTGACCAGAATATCCACTGTGCCATAGGCTTCAACCGTTTTTTCGACGAGTTGTTGCAGCGTTTCTTTTTTGCCGGTGTGCGCCGCGATTGCCAATACATTGCCCCCGTTGGCTTTAATTTCGGCAGCAACTTTATCCAGTTCCTCTTGTTTGCGGCTTGCCAGCACCACTTTTGCCCCGGCAGATGCCAGCGTTTCGGCGATGCTTTGCCCAATCCCACGGGATGCGCCGGTCACAATCGCCACTTTGCCGCGCACCTCAAATGCACTGCTCATGCGCCATCACCTTTGTCTTCCAAACTTTCGACTTCGCGTTCTAGGATAACGAAGCCCCAAACCATATCAGCACCCGTACCGCCACCCGCCGCTTTAATCAGAAAACCACTGTTGACCATGCGCGTGAGTTCTTCTTCGCCTTGTTCGCGTCCTTCGCGGTCATTAATGAAGGTCACAATCCGAATTTCTTTCATAAATATTTATCCTGAGTGTGGGTTTAACATGAACCCATTGTATAAAATTTTCCAGCAAATGCCATTATTGCCCCTGTTGACTTATATTCTTAAATCATGATAAATTAGACTTTATTGTGAAAAATACCACAATTAAATCAGAGGGGGGAGAGATGCATATTTGCTTGATTGCGTTTGGCACACGCGGGGATGTGCAACCCACCATTGCGCTGGCAAAGAGGCTGCAAAGAGCAGGCTATCAGGTGCAGGTGGCAGCCGGAACCAATTTTGAAGGCTGGATTCGATCTCATGGGTTAGAGTTTGCTGGTATTTCGGTAGATATTCAGGCGTTGATGAACAGCGAAGGCGGCAAAAAGTGGACGAACAACAGCAGCAGTAATCCACTGCAAGAATTACAAACCATGCGGACATTGTTCAAAGAGCATGGCACAGAAGCCGCACATGATTTATATCGCATTTGCGAATCGGCGGATGTCATCATCAGCGGCTTCACCACCTTGGCGATTATAGATAGCATTGCTACCCACCAGAAAAAACGCCACATCGCGGCATTACTGCAACCGTCCTCCAAAACTCGTTCTGGCGCAGCACTCACGAATCCGTTTATCAATGGCAACAGTATCGTGAATCTGGGCGCGAGTTTTCTTTATCAGTCGCTTTTATGGTACTTATTCAGCCCGGTAGTGAACCCATCACGGGAACAATGGCATTTGCCCCGGCATAATGCTGCCCAATTTCGCCATATGTTAAACCACTTGTCCATAGTGTATGGCTTTAGTGAGCAGGTGATTCCCCGCCCAGCAGATTGGGGTGAGCATGTGGCGATAAGTGGTTATTGGTTTCTGGATGAACCCGATTGGACACCGCCACCAGCATTATCCGATTTTTTGAGTGCGGGCAAGCCCCCGATGTATCTTGGTTTCGGTAGCATGTCAAATCGCAATCCTGAAGCAACATTACAGTTGATACTGGATGCTTTGCGCCAAAGCGGGCAGCGCGGCGTGATTAGCAGTGGCTGGTCAGGTCTAAAAGCAACCGATTTGCCGGATAACGTCTATTTACTGGAGTCTGCGCCGCATAGCTGGTTATTCCCCCGAATGGCGGGGGTGGTGCATCATGGTGGCGCTGGCACAACAGCGGCAGCATTGCGGGCAGGTGTGCCGATGACCATTGTGCCGCATATCGCTGACCAACCTTTTTGGGGGCGCCGTGCTGCCGAAATTGGGGTTGGGACACGCCCGATTCCGCGCCACAAATTAACCACAAAAACCTTGGCTGATGTTCTTTCTGTATTGGCAAACGATAACAACATGCGCCAGAAAGCCGCAGCGGTTGGCAAAATCATTCAATCGGAAGATGGCGTCACCCGCGCTGTTGAGGCTATTCAGAAAATATTGATGATGTGATGCATTAGCGGTCTTGTCACTTGTGTTATGATTTGAATATTATTTTTGGCGGCATAGGGAGTTATCCAAGATGAGTGTTTCTTATTGGCAGGCAGAGGGCAATCAGCCTGTGCGCGAAGTGGATTTTCTGGTGGTGGGCGCAGGGTTGGTGGGCTGCGGCGCGGCGTATTTTGCGGCGCAAGCCGGACGCCAAGTGGTCATTACCGAAAAAGCGGATGTTGCATTAGGCGCGAGTGGGCGTAATGCGGGCTTCATGATTACCGGACTCGATAGCTATTATCATCGGGCGATTGAAAAATATGGCGAAGCCGTTGCCAAAGAAATGTGGGAACTCTCCAAACACACGATTCGTTTTTGGCGTAGTGTGGCAGCACAAACTGATGAAGTCAGTATTACGACTTGCGGCTCACTATTGCTCTCGGAAAGCCGCGAAGAAGCCGCCGATATTGAGCAAGCAGCGCGGGCATTGGATGCTGCCGGTATTGATATGCTTTATCACAGCCGCGACCCACTAGGACGTGGCTATTTTAATGCCATCGAAAATCCTGATGATGGTGCGGTGCAGCCCGTTCAATTGGCGCAGGCAGTTTTAAAAACCAGTGGCGCGGAACTCATCGCCAACAATGAACTGTATCACATTGAACAGACTCATCCCGAACAAGTGACGGTGTATACGCGCAAAGTGATTTTTAAGGCAAATTATGTGCTGCTTTGCACCAATGCGTATTCGCCACAAATTGACCCGTATTTTATTGGCAAGGTGATTCCCACACGCGGGCAAGTGCTGGTGACAGAACCCATGCCCGAACCACCCATGAAAACGCTTGGCTACAGCGACTATGGGTATATGTATTATCGCAGCACATTTGATAACCGCCTGCTGTTGGGTGGCGGACGTAATCGTTATTTTGAGCAAGAACATAATACCACCGAAGATTTTGCGACAGACCCGGTGCAGCGCGTTTTGGATGCGTATCTGCGCCAATATTTCCCGGATGTGACCGTGCCAGTAGCACGACGGTGGGCAGGCATCATGGGCTTTAGCGTGGATGGCTTGCCATTAGCCGGCACTTTGCCCGATAAACCACGAGTCGGTTTCGCTGTCGGTTTTACCGGGCATGGCTTATCGTTGGGGGCTGGCACCGCAGAACGCGCCGTAGACCATCTGCTTACCGGGGCATCTCTCGGCGCGGTGGATGTGCGGCGCTTGGAAGCAAAGATATTGGCGTAAAACAACATTTTATCTGTTATAAAGGAAATATTATGACACCCGATGATGAACTACAGATTGATTTACCACCGATAGGACAACCAGCCCGCCAAGCTCTCATTGGTGCCGGTTATTTACGGCTTGAACAACTGACCAGTGTTACCGAAAAAGACATTTTAAAACTGCATGGTGTTGGACCGAAGGCAATCAAAATCCTGCGGCAAGCCCTAGAAGAAAGAGGTCTCGCATTCGCTATCAAAACGACCTCTTAAGAAATGGGCGGCTTGCATCCATCCAATCCATATCTGCCGTTTTACCTTGCTCATGAATGCCGCTATAATGAATAGCCATGTGAGAGCCGTTAAAGGGCAAACCAACCTATGATGACCATTGAGACTCGGCGTATCGGGCAAACGCTTATGATTAATTTGGCGGGGCGGCTGGATAGTATCAGCACGCCGCAAATACAGGCGCGTTTATTCGATGAAACTCAGATTACCACTGAGCAGAAACTTATCCTCAATATGGCTGAGGTCAATTATCTGAGTGCCGCCGGACTGCGCTTATTGCATCGTTTGCATGAACGCACCGAGAATATATGCATCACAGCCCCGTCGGCTCGCGTGCGCGAAGTGTTGTCTATCACCGGGTTGGATGTGATGTATCGGTTATATGAGACGCCTACAGCGGCACTGCACAGTTTCCAACCGCTGACCAATGCCCATACACATCTGGAATTTTCTTGGTTGCGGCAGTGCTGCCCAGATGTCACCGGGGTGAATTTTGTCTCTTGGATACGGGAGCGTGTGGAACGCACTTTACGCGCTGCGGATAAAGACCTTGATAATCGCTTTCAAGCGGCTGCCGAAGCAGGCATCCAAACCCTGATTGATTCGGGTACAACGGTGATTGGGGATGTCAGCGTGCGCGGTTTAAGCATTGAACCGCTGTTGGCTTCTGGCTTACAAGGCATTGTATATATCGAAATGCTGCAAACGCACCCACAGCATTGGGAAGGGCATTTCCAAGCTATTCGAGATTTGATTGATTATTGGCGCAGCCGCACTCGTGGCAGTAGTACGCTTCAAGTGGGGTTAGAATTGCACGCGCCGTATTCGGTGCATCCGGCATTGTGGGCAAAGGCGTTGGCATATGCTCGTCAAGAAGCCGTGCCATTATGTATTCATGCTGCCGAAAGTCCGGGCGAAAGCGATTTTTTGCGGGATGGCAGCGGTGAATTTAACCAATATTATGATGCTGCCTTGCCCCCGATTCTCTCACCGGGCAAATCACCGATTGCTTATCTGGAAGATTTGGGCGCATTGGATTTAAAACCACTGTTGATCCATGCTGTGCAAGTAGATGATGCCGATATTCAACGCATCAAAGACCATGATTGCACCGTTGTCCATTGTCCACGCAGCAACCTCAGATTGCACTGTGGACGGATGCCCCTAGAAAAATTCTTGGCAAAAGACATTCCAGTGCTGCTCGGCACTGATAGCCTTGCCAGTTCACCATCGTTAAATATTTTGGATGAATTAGATGTGGCGGTGGCACTGCATCATGGGTATGTGTCGCCAGAGCAGATACAACAATTAGTCCATAACACTTTGCCCGGCATCGAAAAAACAATGGTGTCGCGGCGCAACAATGCCGATGTAGACGATAAACCCTAATACCATTGTAAAACAAAGTTTTAGCTCAAATCATAACTACTCAGCCCTCATCCCCCAAAAGAGAAGGGGAGATAATATCCAACGTAGGGGTTAAAGTCCCTCTCCTACGGGAGAGGGATGAAGCCCCGTCGCAAGGTGGGCTAGGGTGAGGGCTAAAAATAACCTGAATAGTTATGCCTTTTTTACACAATCAGAATATAAACCGACGTTTTAGCAACGGTTTAAACCTGTATCATCGTATAGCAAACTTACTCTGGTCCCGCAACAGCAATCACAAACCGATCGGGGTCAAGATAATGCTGACCTGCGTGCAGTAAATCATCTTGCGTCAAACGGTAAATTTTATCATGATAAGTTTGAATATAGTCTAAACCCAAATGATAGCGTTCTATCGTTTGCAGCGTTGCGGCAATACCGGCGCTGTTTTCTAAGCGCAAGGGCAGTCGTCCAGTAAAATAGGATTGGTTATCTGCCAAATCTTCATCGCTGACCGGTTCTTGAATCAACCGCCGCACTTCATCTAAAGCACGTTCAATGGCGAGTTCGACATTTTCTGGCGCGACACCCGCTGCGATGCTCCATGCGCCGGGACCAGCGCCGCCTTCCAAACGGCTATACGCATAATACGCCAAACCCAATTGTTCCCGAATCACATGCCCAATGCGTCCCATCATGCCAAATTCGCCCAACACACTGTTAGCTAGCAATGCCGCTTGATAATCTTCGGCATAGCGCGAGGGTCCTATAAGCCCCATGACGATACTGGCTTGTGTTTTGCCCGGCAATCCCACATAGACGCGGCGCGTCTCATCTGGCAATGTCATGGCAGGCAGGTCAACGGCGGCAGTCTGACCATTATTGTGCCAATCGGCAAATTTGGCTTGCACCAATGCCACAGCGTCCGCAGCCTTAACAGCACCAACGATGCTAATAATCATCCCCGCTGGATGATAATGTTGTTGATGAAACGCCCGCAAGGCGGCTGATGTGAGATGGGGTAGTGTTTCTAATGAACCATAGGATGAAAAATGATAGGTATGGGTTGGGGGATACAGCGTTTCGCGGAATGCCCGTCCAGCCCGATAACGGGCGTCAAATTCGCTGTAATTGAGTTCAGTAAGCCGCTGTTGGCGCAATTTCTCGACAAAATTATCTGGGAACGTCGGGTAGCGCAGCACATCATTCAGCACATCCAGCAGCACAGGCAAATCTTCTGCCAAGGCTTTGCCGCCAAAACTAACGCTGTGGGTGCCAGCACCGATGCTCAAATCCGCGCCAATATCTTCCAATTCACCATGCAGCGTATCAAAATCGCGGTGGCGCGTACCACGCATGAGCGCCGCCGCCGTCAGCGATGCCAGTCCATTATCTTCAGGCAGTTCATGGATGCTGCCCGCTTCCAATGAGCCACTCATCACGACGGATTTCACATGCCAGTTCTCATACGCCAAAATAACAATGCCATTGTCCAACACCACCCGCGTAATATTTTCTGGGGAGGGCAGCGAAAATTGATTGTGAGTAGCCATTAGTCGCCCTCTCTACCTGTCGGAATCAGATAGCCGACGGTGCGATTACGCGGCACAAGATAAGTTTGTGCCACCCGTTGAATATCCGCTAACGTAACAGCTTGCAATTTATCAAGATATTCATCAAACCAACGAATATCGCCTAATGCGGCGGACTGTGCCAACCAATAGGCTTGATTGGTGATGCTTTCGGTGCTGTAGGCGAAGGCAGCGCGTGCCTGTTTTTTGGCTTTTTCTAATTCCAGCGATGTAATGCCGTTTTCGCGCACTCGTTCAATTTCTGCCAGAATAATCGCTTCTGTTTCTTCGGGCGTATGCCCATCGTTGATAGTCGCCCCCAAACTATAGAGGTAGGGGTCAATGGTTTCTTGCAAGCCGCCGCCAATATTTGCTGTTATTCCGGTTTTGACCAACGCTTGATAGAGACGGCTGGTTTTGTTATCTACGCCACCGCCGGGTCCTGTTAGCACGCTATCCAACACTTCTAAACATAGCCAATCGGGATGCAGTGATGGTGGCACACGATAGGCAACGCGGATAAATGCCGTATTGCCGGGACGCTCTACGCGAATGCGGCGTTCCCCTTGTTGTTCAGGTTCTGGGCGTACAAACAATTTTGGCGCGGAATCAGTCGGCACATCGTCATAATATTGAGCGATTTTTGCCAGCATGTCGTTTGTGTCAAAAGCACCGACGCCCACCGCCACTGCATTCGCCGGGGTATAGTGTTGGCGATAATGTGCGTACAAATCATCGCGGGTCATGGTATGCAAGTCGGTCATATCGCCGATGATTTCATGATGATACCCATGCACCCGGAACGCTGCACCGCGCATTTCTTCGTTCAGCCAGAAAGTGGGGCTGTTTTCGTTATCGCGCCGTTCCGAAATAATCACAGTCCGTTCCGAAGTGACATCGGATGCGGCAAACTTTGCTTGCGTCATCCTATCCGCTTCGGCATCCAACGCCAATTCAATGCGGTCTGCCGGCAGCGTTTGATAATACATCGTGTAATCCAGCGACGTAAACGCATTCCATTGTCCGCCAGCGCGGTCAATGAGCTTGTCTAACACACCTGCCGGATAACGCGGCGTGCCTTTGAACATCATATGTTCGACCCAATGGGAAATGCCAGTCTGCCCGGTGCGCTCATTCCGACTACCTATCCGATACATCATCCACCAGCTAATGACCGGGGCAGTATGCGATTCTTTGAGGAGAACGGTTAATCCATTTGCCAGCGTCCGCACAGTCACCGCCGAAGACGGGACATTAACAGTATTCACACACCCAATCCTTCAATCATTTCAAATACGCTACCGATACAAAAACACATCATAGCGGGGGTATTGCTACCAATACCCCACTGCATCATGACGACAATAGCTTAAAATCCGCTTAACTCGCTGAAATCGGCACGCCCTTTTTGCAGGGCGCTAATGGCTTGCAGCAAGCCTAACCGATTTTCGCGCAGGCGTTTTTCTTCGGCATTCACCAACACATGGTCAAAAAACGCCTGAATGCGCGGCACGATGGGCGCAAAGGCACTTAATAAAGTATCAATGCTGGTATCTTTTGCCGCAATATCCGCCACTTGGAGATAGGCATCGTATAGGTCTTGCTCTTGTGGTTCAACCAAAGCATCGGGGGCAAGGGTGTAGGTCATTTTTTCGCTGCGGGTAATACGAACACACCGCGCAAAATTATCGAGGATGGTTTCCCACCCGTCACGATTGACCCACGTTTCCAATTCGCTAATGGCAATATACGCCCGATACGGATTAAGCGATTGTTCAGCCAGCACTGCCCGCAGCACATCCCGGCGCGTCGTTTGGCGTTCTTCTGTCAGCCACGCATCCAAGCGACCAGCGGCGAAACTTTGTAACTGCTGCGCTGTCGCTGCATCCATCTGCAGCGGTTGCACTTCCAGTGCCAACCGGAAAGCACGCGGCAATTCCAAATCGATGCCCTTACGAATCAAAATCTGGATAATGCCCAACATCGCCCGCCGCAGCCCATACGGGTCTGAGGTGGCTTTGGGAGCTAGACCCGCCGCAAACAAGCCCACCAAACTATCGAGTTTATCTGCCAGCGCCAACAATGTGCCGGCTTCGCTGCGCGGAATCATATCGCCAGCAAAACGGGGCAACCAATGTTCAAAGATGGCATTCGCCACTTCTGGCGGATAATCGCCTTTGAGCGCGTATTCCCGCCCCATAATGCCTTGCAGCGAAGTCATCTCGACCACCATCTGCGTGGCTAAATCGGCTTTGGCGATATGCGCTGCTTGTTGGGCAATCGCCACATCCGTCGCATCAAAATTCAGCAATTTGCCAACGGGATTCACTAACCGGGCGATACGCTCATTTTTATCCAGCATACTGCCAAGTTTTTCTTGGAACGTCAGCGTGGCTAACCGCGAGAGATAATCAGGCAGCGATTTCTTCAAATCTTGCTGGTAGAAATAACTAGCATCGGCAAAGCGGGCTTTTAATACTTGTTCGTTGCCGTAAATGACTTTATCCAGATGCTGGTCATCGCCATTACGCACCGTAATAAAAACAGGCAGCAGCACCCCGAATTTATCTTCCAGCGCGAAGTAACGCTGTTTATTCCGCATGACGGTAATCAGCACATCGCGCGGCAATTGCAAATGCTCCACTTCAAACGTGCCGCGCAATGCGGTGGGCGCTTCTACCAAATTCGTGACTTCATCTAAGAGTGCCGGGTCATCGGGAATGATGCCGTTAATATCATCGGCAAGCCGCGTAATTTGCTCCAAGATGATTTGGCGACGTTCTGTAATATCCAGAATGACACCTTGTTCGCGCAGCGCATCAAAATACGCCTGTTGATTTGGAACAGGGATTTCGAGCGACCCATACGGACGAATGCCGCGAGTCATACTACCACTTTGGACGCCAGCGTATTCAAATGGAATCACAATTTCGCCAAACAATGCCAAGAACCAACGTAGCGGACGCGAGAAAGCAATGTCGGTGTCATTCCAGCGCATGGATTTTCCAAACTTGATGCTCGCCACAAAATTCGGCAATGCCTCACCAAGGACTTCCAATGCCGCACGCCCAATCAGCTTAACCTGCGCTGTCACATAGCGTCCACCATCCACCTCTTCGATTTTGAGGGCGCTCACATCAATGCCCTTGCCTTTGGCGAAGCCTTCGGCGGCTTTGGTCGGCTTGCCCTCCGCATCAAAGGCTCGGTCAGCCGGCGGTCCCTTCACGATTTGGTCTTCGTCAGGTTGGCGCGGTGCGACTTGTTTGGCATGAAGCACAATCCGGCGCGGCGTCACCATGACTTGTACACCAGCATGTGCCAACCGCAGCGATTCAAATAAAGTTGGCGCGGCGGCTTCTAACTGTTTTTGTACATCCATCACATCACTAGCGGGCATTTCTTCCACACCGATTTCCAGCAGCACATCAGCGGGAGCATCCAACTTGGCAGATGATTTTTCCAATGGGACGGCAATTTGCGGAACTGCCCATTTATCCAGCATTTTGAGCATAGGGAAACCCAACACTTGCCGTTTTTCCAAATATGCCTTTGCCACGCTACGCGTCATATCGCGCATCCGCCGGAAATAAATGGCGCGTTCTGTCACACCAATAGCGCCACGGGTATCCAGCACGTTAAACAAGTGGCTGCATTTCAGCACATAATCATAGGCGCTGATAACAGCATCACCTTCTAACGCCCGTCCCATCTCGCGCTCATAGGTATCGTAAACTTCTTTGAGTGCCTCAGGGTCGGCAATATTAAAATAATAATTGCAGTGTTCCACTTCTTCGTTATACATGATGTCGCCATAGGTCACGCCCGGCAACCAATCAATTTGCCATGCCGATTCTTTGTTTTGCAACGCCAACACAATGCGTTCAACACCATAGGTAATTTCAACGGACACAGGTTTTAGCTCAATGCCGCCCGCTTGCTGGAAATAAGTGAATTGGGTGATTTCCTGCCCATCCAGCCACACTTCCCAACCCAAGCCCCACGCGCCTAGTGCTGGCGATTCCCAATTGTCTTCTACAAAGCGAATATCATGCTCACGCGGATTAATGCCCAATGCTTCCAGCGATTGCAAATACATTTCTTGAGGATTGCCGGGGTCAGGTTTTAGGATGACTTGATATTGATAATACTTTTGCATCCGATTGGGATTTTCGCCAAAGCGTCCATCGTCCGGGCGCACACTGGGTTCAGCATATGCCACGCGCCACGGTTCGGGACCCAAAACGCGCAAGAGCGTGGCAGGGTTGCCGGTGCCAGCGCCGACCTGCACATTATACGGCTCCCAGATAAGGCAGCCTTGTGATGACCAAAAATCATGCAATTTCAGGATAACCTGCTGAAAATTCAGGGGTTGTGCCATGCTGTATCCTGCGTTTTGTTCGGTAAACAGGTAATGGCGAGCTATTATAGGGTTTGCGATGGGGATTGGCGAGATTCAACCTCAGCGGCTCATCATTTCATATACGAGCGATTATATGTAGTCATGACACAGAATGCAAAAATGTGGTAAAGCGAAATGGGCATTCCATCGTAAAATAAGCCTATCAACAGCGAATAACGCGATAGGCAAAATTATGGAAAACGGCGATTACAAAAAGAAACGCAAAAACACCCCAAACGCAAAACCGCGCTTAGGACTGCTGCATATCATGGCAAAAGTGGCGATAGTGCTGGGGATACTGGTGGTAGTGAGGATATTATTGATGGCAGCAAATTTTGTTTATCCGCCAATAGGTATTGAGTGTTTGCAGCTAATAGCTTTGGGTGTTGTTGGTTTTTCGCCATTGTGGGGAATAGCGGGGTTGATTTATGTGTGTCTGGGGTACCGATTTTATGATAGTACATTTGGGTTTATAAAATATTTTTTAAAACATCTCGCCCTTTTTATGATCATTATAGTACTGAGTTTTGGATGTGGTGGTAGTGT